>JBGPAO010000313.1:0-4753 GCA_041480755.1 Bacteroidia bacterium | reverse complement strand
AGGCCTTCGTCTGAACACTCAACCCTGATGGAATATTCGAACTCATATTCAGGATATTTCAGAAAAGCCTCGATCATGTTTTTATCTTTATTCACCTTGCGCTCAACAAACTGCGGAATCGGATCCCATTGTCCGGGTGTGGGACTGAGTCTCACATCTCCATTTGTCGCAGTCCGGACCTCATGATGAATGATCTCAACCCCGCTCATTTTTGAATCGCTGAATGGCCCGCTATAACTGTTGCTGAATACCAGAATATTCAGACCACGGGCTTCAAAATAATCAAGATCATTTATTTTGAGACTATTGTCAGATTTCTGGCTGAAGGTCAGACTTGTCAATAACAACAGAATGACAGTCAGCAGTAACAATTTAAATGATACTTTTTGGAAATGAAGTTTGATAAACATTATTTACAGTTTATATTTTGATAATTGTCATTTTCGAAATGAGGCAGTGTCACAACAGGATAAATCTTCCCATTTTTGTTCCGGGGCCGTATTATTGCTCAATTTGCATGAAAGGTCGATTACGGTTTGCTTTCATGAATATTGTGGGAAGCCTTTGTCAATGTTTTCACTTCATCATTAATGTTAGCTCAGCATTCAAATTTTGCAATAACACAGCCCCTCCACGGGGATATTTATACTGTTGTGACACTGCTTCTCACTGCCATAAATCACCTTTCACCAATTCACATTTAACTGTATTTTTTTACCATTTCTTTAAAAAATCTGATATTTTCAGTGGAGACTGCAGGCGGCATTCCCCCGCCGCAGGAGACAATAACTCTGCTTTTGTTTTCAAGTCCTGTTATCAGTTCTTTTACTGATAATTCAATATCTGCCTTTGATCCGTTGGCCAGCACATCCCTTGGGGGAATATTACCAAGCATGCTGATTCTATTGCCTGTCACACTCTTCAATTCATTCAGGGTTTTATCAAAACCCATATTGAACAGGTTAATCCCCAGTTCAGGCAGATATTTAAGAGATGAAGTGCAATCAGCGTCATTATGCAGGAATTTTACCTTCACGTTTCTGTCAAATATTCTTTTCAGATAAGGAAATCCGAAGGACAGGAATTCATCCTCTCCTATGAATCCAATTATGTCATCGAGTACCAGGATGCCATCAATAGTTGGAAAAGTTCTTTTCTGAAGATCGTGCCATCCTTCAAGATATTCCGTTATGATATTTAACAGTTTATGTATTGCCTCAGGATGAGTCATCATGGCAAGAAGGAATTCTGTCATACCCATCAGGTAGGAAGCAATATTTAACGGACCCCTGGAAACAGAAAAATATATCCTATGGCCTACTGCTTCAATTTTTTTCTGGTTCAGTAAAAGCCGGTTAAGAATGAAGGGTGCCAGTCCATCGGTTTCAGGATCCGGCTTGATGATTTTATCAATATCTTCGGGTGAATCTATGACCTTAAAGGCATGAGGAAATTCATTTGGGGGAAATGAACACCTGGATCCAAAAGAAGAGGGTTCACTGCACATTCCATACTCTGACCAGAATCCCGGGAAGAACATTATATCCGGGAATTCATTCAGTACCTTCAAGTTCGCATTAAACCAGTATTCATCATTAGTAAAATAGTCCAGGATATTAATGCCATACCACCCGGGCAGCCATGGACTGTCAATGATAAATCCAACCGGCAAAGGTTTCATTTCTTTACCATCGATCGTATCAAGAAGTTTTGTCCATTGTTCTTCTGTCATCCTGGCCTGGTTATTTTCCAGCTCAAACCAAATGTAGATATTTTTTAAAGCAGAAAAAACTTTATTTTTATCAAAACAAAATAAAACTTATACCATGGCCGCAAATAAAAGATTGATCAACTGTAAATCTTTAATTAGTATTGTTTTTGGGTCAATAATTGTCGTCCTCGGGATTTTAATTATTGAGTCATGTAATGGAGGTAAAAAGAATAAATTTCCCTTCATGGATCCAAATCTGGATATTGTTGAACGGGTAAATGACCTCGTAAGCAGGATGACCCTGGAAGAGAAAGTAGGACAGATGATGAATGCTGCCCCTGAAATCAAGCGGCTTGGTATACCTGAATATAACTGGTGGAATGAATGCCTGCATGGCGTTGCCCGTGCAGGACTTGCCACTTCATTTCCACAGGCAATCGGCCTTGGAGCCACCTGGGATGAGGATCTGATGTTCCGGGTTTCAACTGCTATATCTGATGAGGCACGTGCCAAGTACAATGATTTTATAAGAAAAGATTCAAGACTGATCTATCAGGGGCTTACTTTCTGGTCGCCAAATATTAATCTTTTCAGAGATCCACGATGGGGACGGGGCCAGGAAACATATGGCGAGGATCCTTTCCTCACGGGGAAGCTGGGTGTTCAGTTTGTTAAAGGCCTTCAGGGCGATGATCCGAAATATTTAAAAGCCATTGCGACTCTGAAACATTATGGTGTTCACAGCGGACCTGAGCCTGGCAGGCATTCTTTCAATGCCGTAATCAGTGAAAGAGATCTGCGTGAATCATATCTGCCTCATTTTGAAATGGGGATAAAAGAGGGAAAAGCATGGTCCGTAATGTGCGCATATAATCGGTATATGGGAGAACCATGTTGCAGCAGCGTTGAACTGCTTAATGATATTCTCAGGAATGAATGGGGTTTTGAGGGTTATGTCGTCTCTGATTGCGGGGCCATTTCAGATATTTATGAGGGCCACCGGCTTGTTAAAACACCTGAAGAGGCATCGGCTCTTGCAGTAAAATCAGGTTGTGACCTTGAATGCTCCAGCGTTTATCAAAGCCTGATCGAAGCAGTTAAAAAAGGTCTGATCACTGAACAGGAAATAGATATATCAGTAAAAAGATTGTTTACAGCCCGGTTCAAACTTGGTATGTTCGATCCTCCTGAAATGGTGAAATATGCATCTATCCCGTATGATGTTGTTGACAGTAAAGAAAATAAAGAGCTTGCCCTTGAAGCTGCCCGGAAATCAATAGTATTACTGAAGAATGAGAATGGATTTCTGCCGCTTAAAAAGGAAAAAGGTACTGTTGCGGTCATTGGTCCTAACTCTGATGACTGGTATATGCTGCTTGGTAATTATAACGGGCTTCCCTCAGATCCGGTCACACCGCTTCGGGGGATAAAGGAAAAGCTGTCTGGTATTTCAGATGTAGTATATGCTAAGGGTTGTGAACTTGCCGAAGGAATACCTTCATTTGAGACTGTCCCCGCAATGGCACTTTACCACGGAGATAATCAATACGGATTGATCACAGAGTACTTTAATAATCTTGATTTAAAAGGGACGCCCGCTTTTACAAGTGTCGATACCATTCTGGATGCTGTCTGGGCTGAAGGTTCCCCCCGTGAAAATATGGACAGCGATAATTTCAGTGTACGGTGGACAGGTGAATTAATGCCTGTTCATTCAGGTTTTTATGAATTGGGAATTATCACGACCTGTAAGGCAAACCTGTATCTGAATGATAGCCTGATTGTCAATACACCATATCATTTCAGGGATGAATATGGAGAGCCGCGTCTTAGAAAATCTGATTCAATTGCACTGGAAGCAGGGAAAAAGTACAAAATTAAGGTCGAAGCAGTAGAATCCTATGGAGATGCCCGTATTCAGCTGGTCTGGTCTGAACCGGAAACGATTCGTCAGCAGGAACTGAAAAAACAGGCATTGGATGTCGCCAGGCAGGCAAATGTGGTTATAATGTGCATGGGAATTTCGCCAAGACTCGAGGGTGAAGAAATGGATGTTGAAATTGAAGGATTCCTCGGCGGCGACAGGACAAGCCTGGAACTTCCCGGAGTTCAGGAGGATCTCATCAGAGATATACGGGCGTTGGGGAAACCGGTAATACTTGTCCTGTTTAATGGCAGTGCCCTTGCAGTTAACCGGGAAGATAAAAATATCCCGGCTATCCTGGAAGCATGGTATCCGGGACAGGCCGGCGGCAGTGCAATCGCGGATGTTATTTTCGGTGACTATAATCCCGGAGGCCGGCTTCCGGTAACTTTCTACCGGTCGGTCAATGACCTTCCGCCTTTTGAGGACTACAATATGAAAGGCCGGACTTACCGTTATTTTGATGGCGAGGCCTTATATCAGTTTGGCTATGGATTGAGCTATACAACTTTCAGATATGATAATCTCGTCCTGGAAAAACAATGTAAGGCATGCGAATCGGTTGAGGTATTGGTCGACGTTAAGAACACAGGAAAAGTGGCGGGGGATGAGGTGGTGCAGATCTATCTGCGCAACCTGACTGCAACCGTACCGGTGCCAAAGTACACCCTGGTTGGTTTTAAAAGAGTCCATCTGCAGCCCGGAGAAAACAGAACAGTGAGTTTTTCCATTCCTTCGGATGCATTTTCAGTCATTAATGAAGAGAACCGCAGAGTCATAATTCCAGGCCGGTTCGAAATCTTCGCTGGTGGAGGGCAGCCATTCACGGCAAAAGGAGGACCTGCTACGGGTGTTTTGAAAGCAGAATTTGCACTTCCGGATTGAGCTTTCCTGGTGCAGAATCAATCGCGGCTTAATCGCGATAAATAGAATTTCAGAATATTATAACTTTGTTTTACGAAACGGCTTCCGGGATAACTGTGCAAGGTAAATATCTAAGCCATAATATTATGTTAAATAACTTTCCTCCATTTTATAATTACCTATAAAATATTTAACTGATTATTAAGACTTTATAAAGGATATGTTGTAAAACATATAAAATGCCTGGCTACCTT
>JBGPAO010000312.1:0-4777 GCA_041480755.1 Bacteroidia bacterium | reverse complement strand
TTTTTCGCTGAATGGATTGGGATAGTTTTCGTAAAAATGGAATCCTTCGATAGATGGTTTGATGATATCAGTTAGATCCTGGCAGGCATCTCCAATACCGTCAACATTTATATCTTCCTGTCCGGGATTATCTGTTAACAGGCAATTATCTGTTACATTTAATACACCATCTCCATCTACATCGTCATCGCAAACATCTCCATAAGTATCTGAATCCATATCCTCCTGTCCTGAGTTGGCAGACCATGGACAATTATCTGCATTATTCAGTATGCCATCATTATCCGTATCAGCATCAGCCGGAGGAGTGGGATCGGCTTGTATGACAAAGGCCCAGCTTACCGTATTAGACATGACATTACCATACATGTCTTCCAGGCCGGTTAGTTCTACATTGAATGTATCACCTTCGAATGATTTCCCTTCAAGATCGGGGATTACTGTGACCACATTTCCGTTACATCCTGCTACAGCAGGTACTGTTTCATTTTTAGAAATATTGGTTACTTTAACCTGCCTAGCAGATAATTTGTATCCATTTACAGCCTCATTAAAGGTTGCCATTATCATATCGCCCGAATCCAGAACAAGATCCGCAGGTTCCGGTAATCCAAATAATTCAGGTCCATGCCTGTCAATTCTACCACCAGTAATAATCTCTGAATACATCAGGCCAGCACTGCATTTAAGCAAGGCACGGAGATCATATTCTCCATCCTGGAACTGATCTAACAGTAGGGTGGCATCAGTAGAAGTTGGATCTAAATTCTCTTTATCAAGTAATGAAACCGTCAGCCAGTCGCTGGTTCCGGCAGATGCAATCTGGATTTTTACAAAATCAAGCAGATTAAGGTCATAGTCGGCAACTCTGACCTTGAGTCTGTCATTATTAAGAGAAGAAACTACCCAGTTTTCCAATGGTTTTGTGATACTAATATTACTGCATGGACTTTCAAAATGAACATCCAGGTGTAATGTATCCGCAATGGCCGGATCAGAGCATCCTGAAACAAATCTAAACTGGAGATTATCATAATCGAATGCTTCAGCACCAGCGCCCCGTCTGACCGTTACAAAAGCATCGTTGTAGAGTCCGGCCAGAATAGTGTATGGATACGGGAATCCTGGTACAATCTGGCTGCCGCTGAGAGTGAGTGCTGCACCATCCGGATTACTCGCCGGGTCAAAGATAAGATTGTAGTTCCCGGGGTCATCACTCTGGCTGGTATTTCCGAGTCGTAAATGGAAAACTGCTATACCATTTGGATCATCCACATTGGCTAAATAAATATCGGATGTAATCTGTACCCCTTCACGAGGCTGGGTATTCGGCTCCCATGGACATGAACTGGTTCCACTGATAACTTTGAAAACCGGAGTAGCATATACTTCATCTTTCAGGATATCAACAGTGAAAGCATCACCTTCATCATCGTCGAAAAGAATAAATCCGGTTTTCTTACTCGCCATCTGGGACATGGTAGCTCCAATTCCTAATTCAGTTCTAAGTTTTATTTCAACACCACCACTTATTCCTGAACCGCCGACTTCGATTCCGGCTTCAAGCGCAACGCCTAATTCAATATAAACTGACAGCTCAAGAGCAACTGATTTTTTAGTGGCAATTTCCTGGAAAGATTCATAAGATACGCCTGAACTGAAAGAACGGTTCTCAATGAAAGTGCTTTGTTCCTTCAGGTCTTCATTCATCTTGAGAGTCTGCTGCCATACATCAATCTGATCTGAGTAGATTTTCGATGAATCATTATCCCTTGCCTCATAAAGGTTACGCAGGTATGTCAATTGTGGTATAAGAACATTCCTGATATGATTATCAGTATACATAAAGGTTGTTGCAAATCCATCCGCACCCATGCTCAGGCTGACTGATTTATTAACTTTGCATGTTGATGCATCATAGGCGATTACATCTGTAAGGGCATAAATGATATTAAGGGCTGCGCCTGCAAATATGTCTCCTTCCTCACCTGTTACATCAGCATTACCTGAGGTTGAGAATTTTTCTCCATTAGTGATTGTCAGAGTAAATTCATTCTCATTGGATATTGTTGCTCCAACCTCAAGAGAACCTTTGAGTTTTCCCCATATTTCTGTCTCTACCATGACTCCAAATCCGGATTCAAATTTGGCGCCTGCTTTAACTTCAGCCCAGGCATTCAGACTGGCGCTTACTTTAGCAGATAATTTCATTGCCATTTCCGAAGTTGTATTTTCTTCGAGGTACGAAGAAGAAGCATCACCAGGAGGATCACGAAGAATCATGAAGGGAATCTCTGGAGATACTGTTGTAAAGGTCTGCTCACGAGGCTTGTTACCCTGCACCAATACATCAATCGATTTGGTATCATATTCATTTTCAACATGGGCAGTCATCGTCAGGTTTTTCAAATGAGGAGTGATCAGGTTTGGATCACCAGGAATGAAGGAATATTCAGCTTTGCCTCCTTCAAGATATACCGTGTCAACCTCTTCAGTCTTGTTACCCACATGATTCTGTATGATCACATATCCTGTATCAGCCAGACAGCTATTTGTTCCGAAGTTTTCACGTACTTCAATATCAAGGGTATATTGATATCCCTGACCAATTATTGGAATCCCTTCATAATATCCGCACCCAAATTCGGGGAAACCTGTTATTTGTAATTCAGGAGCTGAACGGTAAATGAAATCCTGGTTCCAGTCTCCGAATGTCAGATCTGCAGTCATTCCCGGAAAATATGTTTCAACATCAACATTTTCAACATCCGGGTTTTCGGAAAAGAATTCCAGGACAATAATTTCGTATTCCCTGGCAGGAAGTTTAATCTCATAATATCCGGTCAGGGTGTCCGTCATGATGATAGTATCGAAACAATAATTTCCCACAGTACCTGAGGTTATCCCCAGTTTAGCCTGGCCGATATATATATCGCAGGATGCCTTCAAGACACCACTTAAGGTGTAATTGGTAGTATCCATGATAGTTGTAACTATAGTGTCAGAAACTACCTGATAATTAAACTGGGCTGGAACAAAATTATGTCCTTCCAGTACAGGTTTGATTTTATAATTGTTAATCTGTCCAACAGAAAAGGCATAAATACCTTCCTCATCTGTAACTGCTTCAGCTGTTGTTCCATCATCTACGAAAATCTCTACGCCTTTTACTCCGCACAGGCCATTGTTCCCCTGTTGCAAGATCTGGCCAGTTACACTAAAGGCGGAAGTATCCGTGAAGAAAATACCATCCAGCCAGGGTATATTTTCTTCAAGAGTTGGTTCCTCCTGTGCCGGATCAAATCCGTGACCTTCCTTTATTGGGAAGAGCCTGAATTTTGCCTTTGTGTAATAATAAATTTCCCTGATTTCAAATGTCCCGGCAGTATCCGTCAGGACACAATATGTAGTAGTTGTGTCCTGGGGAACTGAATCCAGCCTTACGGCGCAAACTTTGATGTTCTGTACACCTTGTCCTGTAGGTGACAATACTTTCCCTTTAATCCTGCCGTTCGGGAGAATTTTACCCCATGCGGTATCAGGATAGAATGCATTCTCCGGATATGGCCTCAGAGTATACTTGTACAGGAATCCTGGAATAAGACTTGCACTTTCGTCAGGATAGTTCTTTTTTGTTAAGGCAATATCTCCTGGAATCGTTATCAATTCATTATTTACTTCATCGTAACGATCCAGTTCATATTTCGCAAGTTTCACATCACCCTTGCCAAGGATATTTTCGAGAGGATTCCAGGCGAGGTTAATAACTGAAGACTTATCAGTGGAAGCTGTAAGGTTAAGGTCAAAGGTAGTTCCGGTTACCGAAACCGGAGAAGAAATATGAGTGTAACCGGCATTATCCGGCCATATAGTTTGGATTGTATAAGTATGTGTTTCATTTGGTCCCAGAGATTTGTCGTAATAGTATTTTTGCCCATTATAAACCTGTGCTATTTCTATCCCATCCCTTTTAATAAGATATCCCTGGTCAGCAACCGGAACATCCGTGGTTGTTCCCCAGTTCAGGTCTATCCGGTAATCATATTTTGACTGCGTGGCATAAGTTTGACCAGGATCGGTACTTGGAGGCCTGAGTGCTGCTGTATAAACACCATAATTTCCGGTGCTGTGCCAGTTTGCAGTACAACCGCAGGTACATCCGAAAAGAAACCAACAATGACTACCTCCTTCATTGGCAACAAAGGTGCCAATACTTGATCTCGATGGACCAATTGCAACATAACATCCATATCCGGAATAGGTTGATCCTCCAATCCACGTAGGCGCCCAGTAACCTGCTCCATCTATAGTCATATATACATGATAACTTCCACTGCTGCACCTACACTGAAAAGAAAAACCGCTCCATTGAAAATAGGTATAGTAATCGCTGGAATAACTACCATTCCAGGAAGTGAACCAGGCCCCAGCCTGAATTTCTTCGGCTGATTTCAATCTGCTATAAGTAGAATCGGGACTAAAAGGCTCCGCTGGAAGAATATCGATATCTTCCTGCGCATATGAAACTAATGGTAGTAAAAGGAGTATTAAAATCATAGGTAGAATCACCTGAAAAAACTTTGAGTACAATTTTGCTTTCATATTTTGAGAGTTTAGTTATTATCAAAATAACTATTTCAGCACAAGTTCGTAAAAAAAGAGTAATTAGTAATAAAATTTGTTTGCTATTTATTTGAATGGTTAATTTTTCTATTTGAATGGAAGGTTTTCATGTATAAACAGAATACCTTATTTTTGCGAACCCAGTTAATTTTTT
>JBGPAO010000311.1:0-4786 GCA_041480755.1 Bacteroidia bacterium | reverse complement strand
TGCAAAATTTAATAAGGGGGGGTCGATTTTCCCGGAAACGCTTGATTTAAAGAGGAATTCCGTTCCAGCCCTTGTAAAATCGATTACTTTGACGAAAATCTTCCCTATTATTTCAAAAAAGTCCTGGACCGCGGGAATCCATAAGATGCAAATTGCCATCAAAACCTGAATAGCCAGGCCTATACCTACCAGTTTCCATGAAATAGCTCTTCTGTTTGTGCTGAAAATGAAAGCAATAAGAATGACGACAAACATTCCCAAAAGGCCCCTTAAAATGCTGGTAATGTTAAGTTTAAATTGATAATTACGCGGAATTATCTGTTCTTTTTCAATGAGTTTTGATTTCATTGTCTCCGAGGGAGATTCTCCACTTGCAGTATCTTTCGCGGAGAAATGCGAATCTTTCAGGGCGAGAGAATCACTGATTGCAGTATTGCTGTCTTGCGGATAAGCTACTGCAAAAACATTTTTGCCCACTATTAATAGGACAATAAAAAGAAAGGTCAGGATTTTATTCATGCGTGAATCCGCATTAGCTGTCTTTGCGCTTATTCAATTCATCCCTGATAAGTGAGGCACGTTCATAATCTTCTTTCCCAATCGCTTCATGAAGTGATTGCTGAAGCTCTTCATCAGTATATTCCTTAAAATCTTCATTGATCTGGACGGGAGCAGGAGAAGGAACGGATTTCCCCTGAGATGGTGCTTTTTCATTTTCCTTTACTTTGGTTTCTTTACCAAGATCCAGCACAATTCCAGCCCTTTCCATTATTTCTTCTGTAGTATAAATCGGACATTTAAACCTTAATGCTAAAGCTATAGCATCTGATGTCCTGGCATCTACGGTAACTTTATTCTTCCCGTCATCGCACAGAAGTTTTGAATAGAAAACACCTTCTTCCAGCTTATGAATATTTACCTCCAGTATGTCAATCTTAAAAGAGACTGCAAAATTCAGGAAAAGATCATGTGTTAAAGGTCTTGGAGGCTTTAAGCCTTCCAGTTGTATTGCAATAGACTGGGCCTCAAAACCTCCGACAATGATTGGGATCCTTCTGTCACCATTTTCTTCAGTCAGAACCAGGGCATAGGCTCCAGATTGAGTCTGGCTGTAAGATATTCCCAGTACGTTCAGTTTTATCTTGTTCATTTACAGCAGTTAGAAAGGATATTTTCCCAATCGTAATCACAAATATAATCAAATCATTATTCCTAAAAACTTTGCAGATCAATTAATCTTTTATATTTTTGCACACCGATTTTTAAATAAATTAAAAGCACAGCAATGTATGCTATTGTTGATATTGCCGGACAGCAATTTAAGGTAGAAAAAGATCAGAAGATTTTTGTTCATCGGCTGGAAGGCGAAGCTGGTTCGAATTTGTTCTTCGATAGGGTTTTATTAATAGATAATGGTAAAAACATAATCATTGGTAATCCTTTAATTTCTGATGCACTTATAAGTGTAAAAATCCTGTCCTATTTAAAAGGTGACAAGGTTAAAATATTCAAGAAAAAACGCCGGAAAGGATATCAGAAACTTACAGGACACAGACAGTTTTTTACTGAAATCCAGATAAACGAGATCCTCGAAAAAGGAGGCAGCAAGGCAATTAAGGATGCAGCTGCCAGTAAACCTGAAAAAGAGGCTGTTACAAAAGGAAAAAAGGTAAAGGAAGCAGAACCAAAGGTTACAGAATCTAAAGAACAGGCTCCTGAGGTTGTTGCCAAAACAGAATCTGTTAAAAAGGTAACGGGAAAAACCATTGGAAAAACAAAAGCCGCATCAGAAAAGAAAGCTTCAGTAAGCAAAAAAGAGACTGGCAAGACAACAGGTTCTGCAAAAGAAAAAACACCCCCGGCAGAAAAGAGTTCAAAAAGTAAATCAAAAGCAGCCCGGTCAGCCCCATCAAAGAAAACAAAGAAATCATCTGAAAAATAATCTAAAAATATATAACCATGGCACATAAAAAAGGAGCGGGAAGCTCAAGAAATGGCAGGGAATCACATAGCAAACGCCTTGGCGTAAAGCTATTTGGCGGACAGGTTGCCAAAGCAGGTAATATTATTGTCAGACAGCGCGGAACGGTTCACCATGCAGGAGAAAATGTGGGAATTGGAAAAGACCATACATTATTCGCCCTTGCGGCCGGAGTTGTGACATTTAAGAAAAAAGCAAGAAACACCTCTTTTGTTTCAGTTCTCCCTGCTGAGGAAAAATAAAACCCCAGTATATTTATCAGAATCTCCTGTGAATAATATACAAGTATTCCGGGAGATTTTTTATTTTTATTAATTTCAATTTATCCGCGTCAAAATGCTAACAGTACTTTTCATCAGAGAAAACCGTGAGGCGGTTATTTCACGCTTAAGAATCAAAAATTTTATTAATACATCAGTTATTGATGAAATTATTGCCATTGATAATGATCGGCGGGCTCTTCAGGCTAAGTGTGATTCAAAACAGAATGAAGTTAACTCATACTCAAAGGAAATAGGTAACCTGATCCGGTCAGGTGACAATGAGGGTGCTAAAGCTATAAAAGAAAGGATGACCAGCCTCAAAGATGAGCTGAAGAACCTGAATCAAAACCATGCTGAACTTGCCGGAAAACTTGATTCCTTGCTGATTCAGATCCCCAATCTTCCGCATGAAACTGTACCGCCCGGCAGGGGGGATAAAGAAAATGTGCCAATCCGCAGCGGAGGAGAAAAACCTGAACTTGATGCTTCAGCCTTGCCACACTGGGATCTGATCAAAAAGTACGATATTATTGATTTTGAACTCGGAATTAAATTAACAGGTGCCGGATTTCCTGTTTACAAAGAAAAAGGTGCAAAACTCGAAAGGGCATTAATTAACTTTTTCCTTGATGAAAATATAAGGGCAGGATATCGTGAATATCTTCCTCCTTTAATGGTCAATGAAGATTGTGCTTATGCAACAGGACAATTGCCTGATAAAGAAGGACAAATGTATACAGTCCCTTCTGACGGCTTTTATCTGATCCCGACTGCAGAAGTCCCGGTTACTAATCTTTTCAGGGACCTGATACTGAATTCAGATGACCTTCCAATAAAATGCACTGCGTATACACCCTGTTTCCGCCGTGAAGCCGGATCATGGGGAAAAGATGTGAGGGGCCTCAACCGACTTCATCAATTTGACAAAGTTGAAATTGTTCAGATCCAGCATCCTGAAAAATCATACGCAACCCTGGAGGAAATGGCCAGTCACATTGAGAGCCTTGTTAAAAAACTGGGGCTGTACTACAGGATTGTCAAGCTGTGCGGAGGGGACCTGAGTTTTACTTCTGCAATGACATATGATTTCGAGGTTTATGCTGCAGCCCAGAAAAAATGGCTTGAAGTAAGTTCCGTTTCGAATTTTGAATCATTCCAGGCTAACCGTCTTAAACTCAGATTCAGGGATGATAAGGAAAAAAGGAACAAACTTGCCCATACATTGAACGGAAGTGCACTTGCACTTCCAAGGATAGTTGCGGCTTTACTTGAAAATAATCAAACCCCGGATGGCATTATCATTCCTGAGGCATTGCACTCTTATACAGGGTTTAAGATAATTAATTAAGCCAGCCAATTAGAACAGCCAGCTATTTGATTAATACGGTTCCGGTCAAAATATCAGATAAAAATCATTTGCCCGATTTCTTTCTTCTCCTCCTTCTGATAAGCCAGAATATTATAATGACACCAACAAGGATTATAGGCCAGACATAAATTAGCCCCACAACTAAATTTAATAAGCCTTTCCATCCGCCTTTAAGTGCTTCAGCCAGTTTGCTGAAAAATTTAAAGCCTGGTTTTGATGCAAGATCCTGATGAATTTCAAGGTTTAAAGTACTAAGGCTTACCTGGCTTTGAAGATATTTCAGTCTTCCTTCTTTAGCCTCAATTTCTTCCCTGATTATTTTTAACTGTTGTTCGACGAGTAATATATCCTGAACAGTCGTAGCCTTATCAAGTATTTCCAGGTATCTTCGTTCAACTTCTTTATTGGTTTTTAATCTGGCTTCAACATCGATAAATTCCTCGGTCACATCATTTAAGGTAATATTCTTATTATCAACTTTAAAAGCTACCCGGGTAATATCCTCAACCAACGAATCAAATTCCACTGAGGGAACCCGTATTGTCAGATTGTTCATAAGAGAATAGTCAGTACTACTTTCATTTTCCCCGGAAATATATCCTTTATGTTTTCCTATGATTCCTTTTATAACCGTAAGATCTTCAGAGTAATCTTTAATCTCGATCCTCATCCATCCCACTTTAATAATTTGTTTTTCAATTACAGGTTCTTCAGAAACTGCATCTGAACGAAAAGATTTTTCATATGCCGGTTCCGATCCGGCAACCGCCTCTGATTTGGATACTGAAAAGTCTGAATCAGGGGAAATAGTTTTACTGCTTCTCTTGCAGCCAACTAAAACCAATAATATTAACAGGTACACCCGAAAATATTTCATATGAATAGTCATTTTTGATTTATCTTTAAATTTAAAATTTTTGGCGCTTCTATCAAAAAATAAGATTATAAATAATTTCAGGTGCGGAATATTTTGGCTTTTCGGATTATTTAAATAGTCGAATTATGACCAATCAGGGTAAAGCCTATGTTTTTGCCGGGATTGCGATTTTTTTCTGGTCGACAGTTGCCACTGTATTCAAAATAGCACTCAGAAATATTGATTTCGTTCAGCTTCTGTTTGTTGCCACCTGGACCTCCTTTCTGGTTTATTTCCTGACAGCCCTGTTCCAAAAG
>JBGPAO010000310.1:0-4795 GCA_041480755.1 Bacteroidia bacterium | reverse complement strand
ATTACTTTTAACCGTCTAGCGGAAATTCTGGGTGTTGACCTTAATTATTTTTCAGAAAGCATCCAATCTGCAACAACTGAAATGGCACCCGTTGAGTCTTTGGTTAAGCAATCGGCTGAATTGCCATCCGGAAAGCAGCAGAAAAAGCTTAGCTGGGATATGTCAGGCGGGAACTGGGTGGACGTTGACTTTTCTGGGTTGAAAAATCTGCATGAAAAATTCAGTTCCTCCAACATGCAGCGCTGCCTGTTTATTGGTTCAGATATGTCGGGACTTCTTCTAAAAAGCAATAATGTTGATAGCTGTGACTTCTCAAGTTCCGACATCAGGAGCAGCCACATTCATAGTTCCAACTTAGTCAACAATTTATTTAGGGACTGTTCCCTGAAAGAAGCTGAGTTTTCATCAAGTCAGATTAAAGCCTGCGATTTTTCTGGCGCCGATTTTACCGGTGCGATCATCAAATCCTGTGCTTTGCTGAAAAATACAATGGCATGTGCAGTGTGGAATCGCACTTCGTTTTATACCACACAGTTTGCCGATATAGTTTTCGATGGCACGTGGAAAGACTGCTCTTTTGAAAACTGCGAATTTACCAGGCTGACATTCCAGAACGCAACGCTTACGAACACTTTCTTCAAGGGTAAGAGCCTGAAGCGGATTCGGTTTATTGAATGCAAGGCGGATAAGTTGAGCTATGCTTTTTTGAAAAACGGAAAAGCGGATTTAACTGGTATCACATTGTTAAGACCATAAAGGAGGAAATAAATATATCATATAATGAAATTGCTATCTCTGTAAAAGGACTTAAAAAATCCTATAAAAACATACCTGTGTTGACAGGAGTAGATTTCCAAGTAAAAACAGGCAGTATTTTCGCTCTGTTCGGCTCCAACTGTGCAGGCAAGACAACAATTGTCAAAATCCTCACCACGCTGCTGAAACAAGACAGCGGAAACGTTTCCGTAAACGGATTCGACGTTGCGTCAAAACCCGGCAATGTGCAGCAGTCGATCAGCCTGCCAGCCCATCTCGCTCCGGCACCGGACAAATACATGACCCGGAAAATCGAAAATTTGGCATAGCGGATTATACGTAACTATCTGAAAATGTAAACGCCCAGATGACTAACAAGCGGTACAGCCAATAAGGGTTTCAGTGGTATGCGAAGGTTTGTAGCCCGCGTTAACTTTTCTAGTACCTTGATAGGGAATCGCCCGCAATCCCTTACTGGCCATACCGCCACCCGTAAGGCTTAATTACCGGCAGAGTATTTAATTTATTTTTTAATGAACTTAAATATCCTGGATACATTGTTAATCTCAACCTGCATTAAATACAAACCCGGATTTAAGCTGGCAACATTAAACTTCTGATAGCTGCTGCCGGCTGGATCATTAAAAGAAAGCAATTCTTTTCCGACCAGATCCATAATTTTTATCTTCTGGAATTTTTCGCCGGATGGCTGAAAATCAATTGTCAGATAATCTCTTGTTGGATTGGGATAAATGAGGATCTGGTTTTCAGCATTCGCTCCCGGTAAATTAAAATTGTATCCTGTTGCAGGAAATTCTACAAATATTTTACCTGTCATACCAAGTGCAAAATGGGGATCACAACGGTAATCATAATTTCCCGTGATATTAAAAACATGACTATAGGTCCAGCCGCTTGCTACATTGTTACCAAATGATTCGGGATTTGAAGGATAGGTCACAATAGTCCCATTCACATTGTGCATACCCTGAGTATTGTTCCATATAACTGTATCACCAACTGCTACTGTAAGCTCCTGTGGTGAGAATGAGAAATTGCTGACATTTACTGTATGAGATATCTGGCCGAAAAGGGTCATAGTCAGAAATAACATTCCGGCTAAAAATAACGTACCCGGAATTCCTTTTTTGATGATAGATTCTCTTTTCATTTTTAATAATTTAAATTGAATATCTATAAGATAAAAGAATTTAAGATGTTTATATCATATTATAATTGATACAAAGATATCAAGTAATAACACATGATAATATAATCTACCTCACAGAAGGACCGATTTTGGTGTTAATTATTTGTTAATCAATCTATTTTCAGGAATTAATCAAGAAAAAATTGATTTTAAGTTATTCTGGTAAATTTTTCTTTTCAGGTTATTTAGTTATTTTAATGCAGTGAATTTATAGTATGATATAATTAAATTGATGATTAACAATTTTTTACATTTTAATTCAGGAACCGCTCGAAAGGTTTTTTTATTAATAATATTCATTTTAATACCTTGTATCATTTGTGCATCATCAGGTGAAGTACCTTCGATCGGACCAATCAGGTTAGAATTCATAATTTTTGGTTTAATCCTGTCAGGAATTGCACTGTTTCATAAACAAACGTTCTGGGTAGCCGTTATCGGACTTATAGTATTACTAACATTCAAATTTATTTTTGATCCCGGATTTCACCTTTTAGAGCACCTGTCAGGTACAACGCCTTTTGACGAACAACTCGCCGATAAAGATCTTCGTCAGGGAGAATGGGGTATAATTCTCAATCTCTTTGGATTATTATTGGGTTTTGCTTTACTTTCAAAAATATTCGAAGATTCAAGGATACCTGATCTGCTTCCAAAATATCTGCCAAGCGACTGGAAAGGACCTTTCCTGTTACTTCTGTTCGTATTTATTCTTTCTGGATTTCTCGATAACATTGCAGCAGCATTGATTGGTGGTACCATAGCATTAGTTGTATTTAACAGGAGAGTCCACATTGGGTATATTGTTGCAATAGTAGCTGCCAGTAATGCTGGAGGTGCAGGCAGTGTGATTGGCGATACAACAACAACTATGATGTGGATAGATGGTGTTAGTGCACTCAAGGTCCTTCATGGCTATATTGCTTCCATATTTGCTTTTATAATTTTTGCCTGGGTAGGGTCACATCAACAAGACAAATTGCAGAAAATACAAAAGGATGCTTTAGCAAATGTAAAAATTGATTGGAAAAGGATTTTTGTTGTTTGTATGATTCTTACCGGAGCAATTATCTCAAACATCCTTTATGATATGCCAGCTTTAGGAGTTTGGATTTCAATTATAATCGGATCATTTATTATTCCTGTTCCCTGGAAAGAGATTCCGGGAGCAATCAAAGGAACACTATTTTTACTCTGTCTCGTAATGTGTGCATCATTAATGCCAGTAGAAGAACTTCCAGACGCTTCCTGGATGAATGCTCTGGCGCTTGGATTCCTGTCAGCAGTGTTTGATAATATTCCACTTACAAAACTCTGCCTGGAACAGGGGCATTACGATTGGGGCATGTTAGCATACTCTGTCGGTTTTGGCGGTTCAATGATATGGTTCGGTTCATCAGCCGGGGTAGCAATAACTAATAAATTTTCAGAAGCCAGGAATGTCGGAAAATGGGTAATAAACGGCTGGCATGTTATAATAGCATATATTGTTGGCTTTTTTGCACTTTACTTGATTTTAGGCTGGGACCCTTCCGATAATAAAGAACATAAAATAATAAATTGTCCGGTACCTGAATGTTCAATTAAAGGTTAAGCAGAAAAACGTTATTTTCAGCTTTTTTTGCTTAAAAGCATTTAGTACTGAGTTCCTTTCTTGTCTCCGGTTTTTCCACTTTTGAAGAGACCTGTGATATAATTTTGTCCCGGCTCACTCATATTTTAATGTTTCCGCAGGATTTGTCTGAGCAGCTTTGATGGTTTGAAAACCCATAGTCATTAAAACAATAAACATTGACAGAGCTGCTGCTCCAATATATAACCAGAAATCAATTTTTGCATGGTAAGCAAAATTTTGTAACCATTTATTCATGATGAAATAAGCAACCGGCCATGCAATAAGATTTGCAATCAGAACCATCAGCAGATATTCTTCTAAGATAAGTTTAACGATACGAGAGACAGAAGAACCAAATACTTTCCGGATGCCGATTTCTTTCACTCTTTGTTCTCCAATGAACAGGGAAAAACCAAACAATCCGATAGAAGCAATAAAAACAGCAAGCAGTGTAAAGAGAGAGATTATTTTACCAAATCTCTGTTCTTCACTATATAGTTCCTCAAGTGCATCGTCAAAAAAACTGTAATCAAATGGGACATCAGGTGCAAATTCCTTCCATTTGTCCTCAATAAAATTCATAGTTGTTGAGATATTGTCAGGTTTTATCCTGACAACAACTTCCCCGGCATATTTCATGAGCATAATATCAATGATCATTGGCATTATTGCTTTATGGAATGAATGGAGATGAAAGTCTTTTATAACACCGATAATGAGCCGGTCATCGATCATCTTCCCGACAGGGTCGGCAAGCCCCAGTTTTTTTACTGCAGTTTCATTAAGCATGATGGCTGAAGAATCACTTCCAAATTCCTTCGAGAATGTTCTTCCTTCTGATAATGTAAATCCAAGGGTCTCAATATAATTGAAATCCACTGCAAGGCCTTCTACCTTTATGATCTGGTCAGGATCATCAATCCTGGGCACATCCCATTGCATACCTCCGTTGTATGGTGGACTAAACATGGCACCTGAAACATTAACAATATCCGGATTTTTACTGATCTCATTTTTAAACGATTCGTACCGTTTTCTAAAGCCGTCATCATCGTAATGAATAATAACCAGTATAATAATTCCTATCAGGGAAAAAATGTACACATTGTTTATATTCCCTTGAACCACCTTGTTATTTACCAGGTGAAATGATCTGAGATAAACATCCTTTAATGGTTGAAGATGAAATTTCAATCCTGATCCTTCAGGCAGAT
>JBGPAO010000309.1:0-4799 GCA_041480755.1 Bacteroidia bacterium | reverse complement strand
GAGGAAGCAGTTATCCGTCCTTTCATTTCTGCAGGCATTGAAGTTATAGCATTCAATTCCAAAGGCGACCTTCTTGATGCTGAGGGGAGGCCATACTATTACTGGTCTGATGGAACCATAAGGGACGTTGATGAAATATATAAAAATACTATTCCCAATAATATTCTCACCCGGGACTGGGTTTTTGAAACGGATCTGAGAGAACAGAATCTGTACAATCTTGGTGATTATAACAGGCGTACCTTTGCTTTCCCGGTGGATATCGGCATAGATTTCCGTGTTAATCCCCGCGTAAAAATGAGACTTGGCACATCGGGCCATTTCACTTTCACCGACCTTATTGATAATGTAAGCTGGCAGGGAACGGGAGTGAAAGGTAATGACAGGAATGACCATTTCACCTTTACATACCTGACGATGCACCTGGATCTTTTCTCCAATCCGAAGGTCAGGGTTGAGGAACTGATGTTTGCCGAAATAGGTGAATTTGATTATACCATGTTTGAAGATGAGGACCGTGACGGTATTATTGATGCTACTGATGATTGCCCGCATACACCATCAGGTGTGGACGTTGACACCCTGGGTTGTCCGTATGATACTGACGATGACGGAGTGCCTGACTATATCGACAGGGAGGATGCCACTGCGGCAGGAGCGTTTGTCGATGATTATGGTGTCACCATGACTGAGGATGAGGTTATTGCAAGTCTGAATTTCCCGGAAGCTGTAGAACGGAAAGATCTTGCACTTTACTTTGCCTCACTGGAATCAGGAAGGAGAATGGCATTTGCAGAACTTCCTGAAAAATTTCATTCCCTGGATTCCGATACAGATGCATATCTGAGTTTTGAGGAATTGCTTAAAGGTATTGACGATTTCTTTGATTACAGGTCAGAACTGAATACAGATGAAGTGTACAGAATGATCAATTTCTTTTTTGCTCAGTAATTATTATCTGATTTTTCCTATCCTTTCCATGTCGCGTTTCAGATCCTTCTGCCTTATAGTTTCCCTTTTATCATACTCTTTTTTCCCTCTTGACAGTGCTATCTCAAGCTTCGCCAGGTTATCTTCATTTATGAAAAGCCGTAAAACAATCATAGTAAGTCCTTTTTCCCTTACCCGTTTTTCGTACCTGTTGAGCTCTTTGCGGTTCAATAATAGACGTCTGTCCCTGTAAGGCTCGTGGTTATTGTAGCTGCCCTGGGCATATTCTGCAATGCGCATTCCCTTTACCCATAGCTCATTGTTCTTAAAAAAACAATATGAATCGGCCAGGCTGGCCTTTCCCAGCCGGATCGATTTGATTTCAGTACCGGTAAGTTCCATCCCTGCGACGAGCTTTTCCAAGATCTCGTAATCAAAATAGGCTTTTTTATTTTTAATATTTATCTTGTTATCAGCCATAATGAAATAATTCAGCGTACGAAAGTAAGAATTATTATGCCAGGTTGAAAATGCAAGGATTTGATTTAATTTTGAATTGTTTATACTGAAAGGCCGTCAATGAATGGATTGCCATATAATCTTATCACCGTACTCGGACCTACTGCTTCAGGGAAGACCCGGTTTGCTGCGTTGATGGCCGACCGCCTTAAAGGTGAAATTATCAGCGCTGATTCAAGGCAGGTATATCGTGGCATGGATATCGGGACCGGCAAGGATTATGCTGATTATATTGTCGAAGGAAAACCTGTACCGGCGCATCTTATAGATATAGCCGAACCAGGATATGAATATAACGTGTTTGAATACCAGTCTGATTTTATCAGAGTGTTCAACGAAATATTATCGCGGAAAAAACTACCTGTCCTTTGCGGTGGCAGCGGACTGTACCTTGAAGCAGTCCTGAAGGGATACAGACTTATTAATGTGCCTGTTAATTTGCAGTTCAGAAAAACACTTGAAAATAAATCTGATGAGGAACTGGCTGACCTGCTGAAATCATGGAAATCAGTTCATAATATTTCTGATTTGGCCAGCAGGAAGAGGCTTATCCGGGCATTGGAAATAGAATCATATTACCGGACCAGCCCGGAGATTAAACAGGATTATCCGGATTTAAATCCCTTGATAACGGGGATTTTTTGCGATCGTGATTTAAGGCGCGAGAGGATTACTGCAAGATTAAAGGAAAGGCTTGAAAATGGTATGATAGACGAAGTTGAACGGTTGATGAAGAACGGGATTTCGTTTGAAAAGATGATGTATTACGGACTGGAGTATAAATTTATTGCGCAGTATCTGAAAGGGGAACTTGACTATAATGAAATGTTTACAGGGCTGAATATTGCGATCCATCAGTTTTCCAAGCGCCAGATGACGTGGTTCAGGAGGATGGAAAGAGGAGGAATGAAAATTCACTGGCTGGATGCAAGTCTGCCTGACGAAAAGAAAGTGGAAAAGACATTGGAATTGCTTAAGAAACCCGCCGGAGAAGAATAGAAAGATATTTTTTATCCCTGGAAAACAATCTGCAAAGACAGGATCAGAATGACCATTGAATATGGTTCATCATATAAACCAGTGCAAGAATCACTACGATGTTCAGTAAAGAAACCGCATAATTGTAAATTCCCCGGCTTTCCTTGAATTTTCTCCGAACCATAATCCCTATATTAGGCAGGAAGAATGAGATCAGGACGATGATATAATAGATCATTGATGTTGTGTCTTCCATTATATCTTCAACGCTGACATCATTCCTGGCAAAGAACAGCACCAGGTATACAAAAGCCAGGAAGAAAGCAAGATACAGGAGGTAGCTGAGCTTGAGCGTGATGGTCGATATTTTCCTTTTTCTGTGAACTCTGAACGGCTTCAGGATTATGATTGCAATGATAAAAACGAATAAAAAGGTTGCAATAAAAATGAAATGCAGCAGAAATTGAAAGAAGTTATTCATTTCTTTCCCTGGTTATGATATCAGAATAACACAAATATATCAATAATACTGGAAACCAGATTCTTATTTCAGCCATTTATCAAGCCAGCCAAAAAATTCCTTCTGCCATAAAATTGCATTCTGAGGCTTAAGCACAAAATGAGATTCATCAGGGAAGAACAGCAGCCGGCTGGGGATTCCGCGGAGCTGTGCAGCATTAAAAGCCTCCAGGCCCTGGGTATAAGGTATTCTGAAATCATTCTGACCGACAACTATCATTATCGGTGTGTCCCAGTTCTGGACGGCAAGATGCGGCGAGAATTCGTAGCTGCGAGGTTTTGGCTTCTGCCAGTATGGCCCGCCGTAGTCGTGATTGACAAAGAAATACTCTTCTGTTGCGCCGTAAGCGCTTTCAAAATTGAAGATCCCTGCATGTGCTATAAATGCCTTAAATCTTCCTTCGTGATGTCCTGCAAGCCAGAACACGGAATATCCGCCGTAACTTGCACCTACTGCACCAAGCCTGTTTTCGTCGATGTATGGTTCTTTCTTAAGCACATCTACAGCGGTAAAATAATCTTTCATATTCTGTCCGCCGTAATCTCCTGCAATCTGGTCGTTCCATGCCTGGCCGAATGTCGGAAGTCCGCGGCGGTTAGGGGCAATAACAATATAATCATTCGCAGCCATGATCTGGAAATTCCAGCGGAAGTGGAAAGTCTGGCTCACAGCGCTCTGCGGTCCTCCCTGGCAGAACAGGATGGCCGGATATTGTTTCAGGGAATCAAAATCGGGGGGATAAATGACCCAGACAAGCATATCTTTCCGGTCGGTGGTTTTTATCCATCTCCCTTCAACACGGCCCATTTTAATATTGTCATAAATATTCTTATTGGTGAATGTCAGCCGGGTTTCTTCACCGGTCTCCGGGTTTATACTGAAAACTTCTGTGGCCAGTGACATCGATTCTTTAGTGCCAATCAATACTTCTCCTTCAAGAGACAGAGAATTATAATCATGTATCCCTTTAGTGACCTGTCTGATAGCTCCGGATTCAATATTTATGCAATATAACTGGTAGGTTCCATGGATGCCGCTTATAAAATATATTTCCTGGTCGTTCTCAGCCCATCTATAATTGGAGGAACTCTGGTCAAAATTTTTGGTGAGGTATGTTTTTCTACCGGAAGCCAGATCCATAATGAATAATCTTTCTTTATCAGACTCATAACCGGGTGTCTCCATGCTTTGCCAGGCTATCATTGATGAATTGTTTGAAAAGACGGGATATTTATCATAACCGCTCATTCCCTTTGTGATATTATCTGTTGCGTCCGATTCCAGGTCATATATATAGATATCGGAATTTGTGCTCACCGCATATTCTTTTCCCTTCATTTTTTTGCAGGTATAGGCAATCTTTTTTCCGTCAGGACTCCAGGAAATTTCTGAAGCATCAAAGTAAGGGGAAAGAGGGGAGTCCCAGGGCTCCTCCTTCATGATATCAGTGGCATCGGTCATCATTCCATCCCTGAGCAGGGCAACAAAAATATGACTGTATTTGTAATCACTCCAGTCATTCCAGTGGCGATACATCAGGTCATCAATAATACGTGCAGTGGCAAGAGGGAGGTCGGGGTATATGTCAGCGGTTGTTTTATCAATTTTAACATTGGATGTGAATAATATCTTATCACCGTCGGGGGAATATTCAAAACTGTTCAGATCAGATGGGAAATCGGATTTTCTAACAACCCCTGTGCCGTCAGGTTTCATCTCCCATAGTTGAAATGATCCTGATTGCGAAGAAAGGTATCCGATTTTCGTGCCATCAGGATTCCATCTTGGATTGAGATATTTGCCATCTGAGGTGGTAATTTTCACAGCTTCTCCTCCTGCTGTGGGCACTTTC
>JBGPAO010000308.1:0-4810 GCA_041480755.1 Bacteroidia bacterium | reverse complement strand
ACGTATTTTCATTTAAAAATAAATCACGATTATGCGGTAAAGTATTAATTACCAGCAGTAACAACCTGTAACCCCAGATTATGATTTGCTGAAGGATCAATGTTAAGCCAAAAAGGATTTTGGGTATATATATCAGGATGAATAAACCGACAATTTTGAATGTAATCCCTGAAAATGCCGGCTTTTGCGAACTATAATATTTTTTCCAGATGAACAGAAAGCTTACAATAAAAAGAGGAAGGATAGCCCAGTAACTAAATTTTATTATGTGTATAAATGCCGGATTATTGAGTGACGGAATAATCCGCAGAATGTATCTGTAAACTAAACAATCTGCTATCAGGATTGTCGCAATGATTGAAAATATTATGACGAGGGTTTTGCGTTTCATAGATCGAATCTGGCTGAAAAATATAAAACATTAACGTTATATTTACGTTTAGCGAGTATTTGACGTTAATTTTTCGATTAAGAACATTCAAAATTCATTGTCATGTGTTTCACAGTTGCCATACATGCTTCAAGGGAGGAGATAGAAAAACGGTTTGATGGCAGTTTTGAGGAGCCGGAAACTTTCGCTCCAGGTTATTATTTTTCAGCTTTTACATTCCCCAGGTTACCTGTTATTTCCGGGAGGGATAATCATGTGATCAGGATGTACAGGTGGGGATTGATACCTTCATGGGTAAAGGATGAAGCCTATGCGGAGGGTATTCGGACTAAAACGCTGAATGCCAAGTGTGAAACTATTACGGAAAAGCCTTCCTTCAGGAATGCTGTCAAAATGAACCGGTGCCTGGTGATATCAAAGGGATTTTTTGAATGGCAAAACAGGGATAACAAGAAGATACCGTATTATATAGGGCTGGAGGATGACCAGTTATTTGGATTTGCCGGGTTGTATGATACATGGACAAATCCGGCGACCGGTGAAATGAATTACACATTTACTATTATTACCACAACCGCAAATCCTTTGCTGGCAGTGATACATAATACCAAGCAAAGGATGCCTGTAATTCTGCCCAAGGAAAAAGAACAGACCTGGATAGATCCCGGAGTGCCTCTCGATAGTGCATTGGAGTTACTTGTTCCGTATGACCAGGAAAAGATGAAAGCGTGGACAATATCCAGACTTGTATCTGCTCCGGGTGCTAATAAGAATGTCCCGGCAGTGATTGAACCTTATAACTGGAGTGGAGTAAAATAATAGTGTCGGTTTTAATCTTTTAGCGGCTTTTGTTTTGTTACAAATTTTAAAGCTTCAGAGTTTATACAGTATCTGAGTCCGGTAGGAGGGGGGCCATCTTCAAAGACATGCCCTAGATGAGCGCCACATCGTGTACAGGTAACTTCTGTCCGGATCATTCCATTGCTTGTATCTTTATGATAATTAAGATGGCTGTCGGATACGGGTTCAAAGAAACTTGGCCAGCCGCATCCTGAATGGAATTTGGAGTTGGAATCAAACAGATAGTTCCCGCATGCAACACATTCATAATGACCTTCTTCAAAGAAGTTCCAGTATTTCCCGGTGAAAGCCCGTTCAGTTCCCTTCTCACGGGTGATACGATACTGCTCGGCGGTCAGCTGTTTTCTCCACTCATCTTCGGATTTATATATTTTATCCATTTTAATGCTGTCTTTCTGTGAATATGCCTGTATAGAAAAAAGTAAAAGAAACAATCCTAAAGTTTTCATCTCCTCTGAAATTAATCTTAATCATTTTATAAAATAAACGTATCTGAGGAAAATTTAAGTCCAAATTTATTGATTTTAACATGTTTTTAATTTATTAACATATTGTTAATATCTTTTGTGAATACATTGTGGAGATAAACAGACAGGAAAATTGTTCAAAGGGATTGATTAATTGTATATTTGTATTACCAAGCGAGAGATAAAAGGCTGCTCGCCTGGGTTAAAAAGTTGAAGTTCAACTCTCTCCGGAGAGAAGGGTTTCAACCGGATCTGGAAAAGAACGGGACCGTGAGGTTCCGCCTCTGAAAAATCAACTCAGGAAGGCCTGGTAACAAGGGTAAAAACTTTCGGGTTTTAATTTTGAGTTACTCCAGCACATCGAGGCTTGGTTCGAGAGAATCGATCTTTGATTTGTTGGCTTGTTGAGTGGTTCCGGACAGGAGTACCCTCACCGGTACAAACCGGCCGGATCCGGATCTGCAAATTGATTCCCTCCGGGGAATCAACCGTAGGTCAGCTGAACAAGAAGAGATTTGGGGATTACAGGTCTAATAAGCCTGCATGAAACAAATCCAGGTTCCATAAAGATGACACCGCGAGGTCTCAACACTGGTGGAACGGTCATAATAACTGTAGTTTGGCACCGTTTCTTAACTACGGTTTTTAAACGGTGGAATGGGGGCTTTTTCGTCAAGAAAAGGTTCCCATTCTCTGTTTTTATACGGTCGGTTCTTAAAGAGGTATATTACCGTGCTTTTTGGGTGGTCTGATTTCGGTCTTATTCTGTGTCATTTCCAGAGCCATTATTAATTTGGGACGGGTTTGCCGCGGTAAAATAATTTCATCGATATATCCCATTTCAGCTGCCTTATATGGATTGGCAAAAGTATTCTGGTATTCCTGGATTTTTTTCTGCCTGTCTTCTTCAGTTCTCAATTTATCCCTGAATAATATATTCACCGCCCCTTCTGATCCCATAACTGCTATTTCAGCTGTCGGATATGCAAAGTTCACATCAGCGCCGATGTGTTTGGATGCCATGACACAATAAGCACCTCCATATGACTTTCTTGTTATGAGGGTTATTTTCGGAACAGTCGCCTCTGAGAAGGCATACATTAGTTTTGCACCGTGCTTTATGATCCCACCGTATTCCTGCAATGTGCCGGGCAAAAATCCAGGTACATCTTCAAAAACAACCAGGGGGATATTAAAAGCATCGCAGAATCTCACAAATCTGGCTCCTTTAATCGAAGAATTAATATCAAGAACACCGGCCAGATGGGCAGGCTGGTTTGCCACTATGCCGACAGGCCTGCCTCCCATTCTTGCAAAACCGACAATAATGTTCTTTGCATAATGCGGCTGAACCTCAAGGAAATTCTTTTCATCAACAACCGCAAGGATGAGCTCCAGCATATCGTAAGGTTTATTCGGATCAGCAGGGATTAATGTCTGCAGTCTTTCTTCTTCCCTGTAAATATCGTCTTTGCATGGAGCCAGAGGAGGGTCTTCCATGTTGTTGGAAGGCAGGAAACTGACCAGTTCCCGGATCATCATCATTGCCTGTTCGTCATCTTCAGCTACAAAATGGGCCACTCCACTCTTGCTGTTATGTGTCATGGCACCTCCAAGCTCTTCTTTCGAGACATCTTCATGTGTGACAGCTTTAATAACATCCGGTCCTGTCACAAACATATAACTGGTGCCCTTAACCATGAATATAAAATCCATCAGGGCAGGAGAATAAACAGCTCCGCCTGCACATGGACCCATTACAGCAGATATCTGTGGGATGACTCCTGAAGATTTGACATTGAGATGAAAGATGTCGGCATACCCCGCAAGGCTCTGCACACCTTCCTGTATCCTGGCTCCGCCTGAATCATTCAAACCTATCAGAGGAGCACCCATCTTAAGTGCAAGCTGCTGGATCTTGGTTATCTTGTCAGCATTTGCCCGGCTAAGTGTCCCGCCAAAAACCGTAAAATCCTGGGCAAAAACATATACCAGTCTTTCATCTATTTTGCCATAACCTGAAATAACACCATCAGTCATGATTTTGTTTTTTTCCATTCCAAAATCGGTACAACGGTGGGTTACAAGTTTATCCATTTCAACAAAGGAACCCGGATCAAGAAGTGCTTCCAGGCGCTCACGAGCCGTTTTTTTGCAACTGGCATGTTGTTTTTCTATCCGGTCAAGACCACCGCCCAGGTTTGCATTCTTGTTCTTCTCTTCAAATTCACTATACTTTGATTCCAGAGTTGTATTCATAGTTTTTCCTGTTAAGGACTTATCCGTCATTCAATTGTAATAAGTGGCTGGTTTCCGTCAATTGTATCACCCTCCCTGACATGGATCTCCTTGATGATACCAGATTTACCAGTTTTATACTCGCTTTCCATTTTCATTGCCGAGACTACAATTACTGTATCCCCGGCTTCAACTTTATCACCGATCTTAACCGGGATCCTGACAACTTTGCCGGGCATAGGGGAGGAGATTATGCTTTGATTATCGTCCAGAAGATTTCGGTTGCGGCTCAACTGGTATCGTGTCGCTGCATCAACTATTTCAATGTTAAATGATCTGAAAAGGGTATTTACTATATATTTTTTACTGTTTTCATCCTCGATAAGTTCAACATTATAGGATTTATTATCGTGAATGATCGAATATACTCCTTCTTCAACCATCATTATATCCACCTTGTAGAGTCTGCCGTCAACAAGTATTTCTACGAAGTTCTTGTCTTTCCTGACAAGTTCAACTTTTGATTTCCGCTCATCGAGTTGTATTTCCAGGGCCATGATGCTATTTTATTTGATTAGCATTTTAAATCCTGACAGTATTTCTTTTCCTTCCAAAACCTTTCCACTGTGAGCTCCCGTTTGAACGTTTCTGCCTGACCGGCCGTAGTTTTGTCAGCTTATCTGTATAGTCTATATATGCAGCAATTATAGCAATGTCCTCGCACAATATGTCACAACGGATGTCCCTTGACTTCAGAAGGTCCCTGTTCTTATCAATAATCTGTGTATCATAATTTCCGTTAATGAAATCAGGAATATCCATAATCTTTCCAAGGAAGGTGATGGATGTTTTT
>JBGPAO010000307.1:0-4812 GCA_041480755.1 Bacteroidia bacterium | reverse complement strand
GGAAAAGTACAATAAGCAAATAATTTAATATTTGTTATAGATTACCGGTCAGATATTATCTAAAGCCCGGTTACTGGTACTTGAATCTCTTAATACTTTGCTTGGGAGTTTTCTCAAATGTTTCCTCGTGTACCCTGAATTCTGAAATTGTACCATAGGCAGGAAGTTCCTTATTCAGGTTCTGTCTCTGTTTTAAAAAGAATTCCTGTTGTTTTTCTTCAGTTACCTGGTTTGTTTTCATCCATTCTTCATCAGGAACAATAAGGGCAATTAATTTTTCTTTTTCCTGGATAACCAGTGATTCAATTACAAAGGGAAGATTATTTATTTTGGCCTCAATTTCTTCGGGATAAATATTTTGTCCTGAAGCCCCAAGCAGCATACTTTTACTCCTACCCCGTATAAAAATAAAATTATCCTTGTCAATTATTCCCAGATCACCCGTATGCAGCCATCCTTCAGAATCCAGAACTTCTTTTGTCGCAGCTTCATTTTTATAGTAACCCAGCATAACATTTTCTCCCCTCACCTGTATATCGCCATTGATATTGTAAGGATCTTCTGAGTCTATTCTTATCTCAAGTGTATCAACAATTTTTCCTGCTGATCTTAATTTAGCTTTATCCCAGCCTGCATAGCTTATCAATGGTCCGCATTCAGTCATTCCATAACCTATTGAAAATGGCAATTTAATTCTTTTGAATAAGTCTTCTGCGTCCGGATTGAATGGTGCTCCACCAATAACGATCTCATGAAAATTCCCCCCAAAAGATTCAAATAACTGTTTCCTGATTTTTTTATAAACAATGTTATTTAATAATGGAATTTTAAGAAGAGTTTTAATTGGATTAGATAAAATTTTCGGTAAAATGCGCTTTTTATAAATTTTTTCAATTACAAGTGGTACAGATAATATCAGGCGTGGTCTGATTTTCTGAAATGCTTCAGTAATAATCTGCGGGGAGGGTGTTTTAGTCAGAAAGATAATATGGCAGCCCAATGTAACCGGGAACAGGAATTCAAAAGCCATTCCATACGAATGAGCAAGAGGCAGGAATGATACTATTTTATCCCTGGCCTGCAATGGCATGTTCCTCTGTGCATAAAGAATATTCGCCATAAGGCTGTTGTGAGGTATCATAACACCCTTGGAAAATCCTGTGGTTCCACTAGTATAAGAGATGACAGCAAGTTCGCTGTTATCAGTAAGATGAATATCCAGATTCCTGAAACTAAAATCCTTCGGAAGAATTTCTTCTTTCGATTTATTAAATGATGCTCTTTTTTTATCCGGATCCGATGCTGAAAGGAAATTTTCTATCATGTAAACTCCCCTCAGTTTGTTCAGGCCGGAAGGATTTATTGTCTTTAAAATTGATTCAGCGACAAATAATAAAACAGAGTCGGAATGTTCAATAAGGTTCAACAGGTCCTGAGGAGTAAAATCTGGTAACAGGGGGACCATTACACCACCATAAGTAATCACAGACATATAGATGATCGCCCAGTTTTTTGAATTTTTGCCTATCAGGGCAATTTTATCACCCTTTTTAACATCATGAAACTTGAATAATTGATGCAACCAGTAAATATATTCACCCGCTTCCTTGTAACTTACAGTATCTCCATTATAATCAGAAAAAGCAGGAAGGTCCCAGTTTTTTTCAAAACTTTCGGACATTGTAAGAATAAATGGTTTTTCAATCATAAGTTTTAATTAATAGAGTATATAAAAATATTAATTCATTCTGAATTAAAAGAGTGCATAACTATTTAAATTAATAATTTTACCGGATACATTTAATTTTATGTTCGACCCGCCTCGTGATGAAAATATCCTTTTGGCAGTAACTGCTATTTGCTGGGTTACCCTGGCATTTATTATTTATACACTGCTTCAGAGCTACATCAGGAGCGCTGTAATTAAAAGAAAGAAAAATGCATTATTGCATCCGGATAATATGTTGTCTGTCCTTCTTCAGCGAATATCCGCCATATTCTTATTCGGATTAATACCAGCAATACTGTTAGTATTTTTATTCAGGAATAATCCTTCTTCATATGGATTTGAAATGAAGAATTCACTTGTTACCTTGATTGTTGTAATAATCACAGCTATAATAACTTTATCTATATCCTGGATAACATCCCGCTCAAAGGAAAATCTTGCTACATATCCTCAGATCCGTGAAAAGGAATGGACCATATCACTGCTATCGTTAAGTGCTATCAGCTGGATCGCTTATTTATTTGCATATGAATTCATGTACAGGGGATTTCTGTTATTTTCATGTTATTATGCATTCGGTACATGGCCGGCCATTTTTATAAATATCAGTCTTTATTCCCTAACACACCTTGTCAAAAATAAACGCGAAGGTATTGGTGCATTCTTTATTGGTATCATACTTTGCTCCCTTGTTCTTTATGTAGGTTCACTTTGGGTAGCTTTTTATATTCATGTAATCATGGCATTATCAAATGAATGGTTCTCAATACGGATTCATCCCGATATGAATTTTAATTTTAAAAACCGTATTCGTCAATGAATATATTTGTTACCGGTGCAACCGGATTTGTTGGCCAGAACCTTTCCTTAAAACTTGCCCGTGAAGGTCATATTGTACATGCCCTGTATCGTGACATCAAAAAGACAAAAGGTCTTGATCACATTAATATTAAACTATTCCGTGGCGATATCCTGGACAAAAAAAGCCTTTCTGCCGGTATGAAAGACTGTACAATGGTTTTTCATACAGCAGCATTTACTTCCGTTTGGGCCAAAGATCCATCCATAATTGAATCGCTAAACGTCAATGGAACTGTAAATGTACTGGAAACTGCCCTGGAACTATCTGTTGAAAAAATTGTTTATACCTCTACAGCAGGTGTTTTCGGCCCTTCAGGATATAAAATTACAGACGAAACACAGGCATATCCGTTAACTTTTTTCAATAAGTATGAGGAAACTAAAGCAGAGATCGAAAAAACTATTATTCCCCGGTTTATCGGAATGGGACTTAATATAGTTATTGTCAACCCAACAAGGATTTATGGTCCCGGACCATTAAATAATGCAAATTCTCTTTCAAAAATTATCAAATATCACATTGAAGGAAAGATCGGATTGGTTCCTTTGGATGGTGCAAGTATAGGCAACTATACCTATGTTGATGATGTGGCTGAAGGACATATCCTGGCAATGAAAAAAGGTAAATCCGGTGAGAGATATATTCTCGGGGGAGAGAGTATTGCTTATATCGATTTAATAAAATTAGTTGCCAGAGAGTCCGGGAAGAAATCCGGGTTGATCAGGATTCCTGTTTTTATTATGTTCCTTGTTTCATGGATATCACTGATAACTGCAAAAATAACCGGACTTAAACCGCTTATAACGCCAGTATTTGTTAAGAAATTTCTCCCCGACTGGAGAGTGTCGTCTGAAAAAGCAAAGAAAGATCTTAATTATAATCCCATCAATATTGAACAGGGAATTAAAAATACCATTGACTGGTTAAGAAAAGAATATCAATTATGAAAAATGAACAGGCTAATCAATATTTTACATTGATAACCGGTGGCAGTATGGGCATTGGCAGGGCTATTGCTTATGAATGCGCAGGAAGGAAAATGAACCTTCTTATTGTATCACTGCCCGAACCCGAACTTGAAATAACTGCTGAGGAAATCAGGAAAAAATTTAGTGTTATTGTATATACTCTTGGAATAAATCTTACTGACAGAGATGCTCCCGAAAAAGTATATAACTGGTGCAAGGAAAAGAACTGGAAAGTTAATATCCTTATAAATAATGCAGGAAGAGCAGGAACAGCAGTTTTTGAAGATTCATCATTCGAATACAATGAAATAAGGATTCAACTCAATATCCGTGCACTTGTTTGTCTTACCTATTTATTTCTGAAAGATTTAAAATCATTTGATCGTTCATATATTCTGAATGTTGGAAGTTTTTCAGCTTTTTATTCGATCCCATACAAAAGTGTATACTGCGCATCTAAAGCATTTGTCCTTAGATTTTCCAGGGCCCTGAATGCTGAATTGAAAGATACGCCTGTTTCCATTTCTGTTGTTTGTCCAAATAGTGTAAGAACCAATCCGGATACTTACAAAAGAATCAGTACACATGGAATGTTGACACAATCAGTTATTTTGTCGGCTGAAGAGGTTGCCAGAATAGCGATTAATGGCATGTTTAAAAACAAGGTTGTTATAATTCCCGGTTTTTTAAATAAGGTACTACTTGTAATAACAAAAGTCATCCCTTCCGGAATTGCCGAAAGAAGGATAGCCAAAATATTCAGGAAAGAATTAATCTGAATTTATCAGTCTCCGAAAGTTCTGAAACCAGTTGCAATTCTTGTTTCCTTTGAAGATATTGTTAATACAGGAGTTGTTGCCCTGTTTAATATCTGTTGAGTAAAATTGCCAAGGAAATTCAGACTTTTCGGCTGCTCTTTCATTATTGAAATCAGGTCAGCATCAACAGAATCAGTATATACTACAATCAGGTCAACAATATTTTCTCCATAAAGTGATTTGCGTTTATATGGAATACGCCTGGAATTGATAAATTTTTCAACCTGACGGCCATATGCATCCAGTCTTTGCTTAAGTTTTTTGCTCTTTGAAGAGGTTACAGTCACAATATGAATTTCTGCCCCGAAAAGTTCTGCCAGGTTAGCAGTAAAAGGCACCTTTTGCCTTGAATCTACTGTTATATCAATAGGAAGTATGATTTTTCGTATGTCAATCGGACATTTTTTCTTCCTGATGGTCAGTACAGGACGATTT
>JBGPAO010000306.1:0-4820 GCA_041480755.1 Bacteroidia bacterium | reverse complement strand
CAATTATGTAGTGCATACAGCAATTCCTCAGATTACTGGCGCAAGTGCGGCAAATACTATTACTTTCAAGTCATCTACAAATGATTCAACCCAGGTTACCCTGTCTTATACGTATACTAATTCCGCAGCGGAAAACTACATGTTCGTGTTGAATGGAGCCGACTATATAACTTTTAAAAGCATGACATTCAATGCTTATGATGGAGATAATAATTTTGGTACTGTTTTTCAATTAACCGGAGGTGCAAACAATAATAAGTTTCTGAATAACGCTTTTTACGGAAAACCAAGTGCCTCTTCATACAATAACCTGATTTATTCCAATGGAACTCAAGATGAAAACAATGTATTCGAATATAATTTATTTTTAAATGGATCTGTTGGTATTAATCTTTCAGGGGCTTCCTATTCAATTCTTTCAGCAGGAACAATTATACAGAATAATAATTTCAAAGATCAGTATGGTGCATCGATATCCTTAAAAAGTCAGGATGCGTCCTTGATAATTGGCAATAAAATTGAGATTTCCGCATTAGGTTATAATGGAATTAATCTGGAAGCGGTTAAAAGAAAATTTCAAATCCTGAATAATAGTATAATAATAAATAACAGATCCGATGCGGCTATTGACTTATCTTCTTGTGATGGTCAAATTGGATTGATTGGTCTGATAGCGAATAATATGATAAGTGTTCTTAATGATAATTCTGAATCAAGTTGCAATGGTATAAGGATTACAAATTCTTCATACCTGCAGATATATAATAACAGCATATTGATAAGTTCCGGCAAAAATACAATAAGCAATGCTCTCTATCAGAGCGGAGGTTCAAATATTGATATCAGAAACAACATTCTGGCTAATTTCGCATCCGGATATGCATACTATGTTACAAATGCTGTTACTGTTTCAGATTATAATAATTATTACACTAATGGAAACTATCTTGCCAGTTGGCAAAACGGCAACAAAGAAGATTTAGAAGCATTGATTTCTTCCAGTCCTGGTGATGAACACTCTGTCTCTGTTAATCCAGTATTTAATTCTGATGTTGATCTTCATACAACCACTTTCAGGTTAGATAGTAAAGGAACCAATCTGTCTTCGGTGGTTTCTATTGATTTTGATCGTGAAACACGTCCCGCAATACCTGATATTGGAGCTGATGAATTTATTTCAGGCACCGGTTCCGCACTTTCTGGTGAATATTATATTGGCGGTTCCTCTCCGGATTTTATCACCGTAACAGAGGCTGTTCAGATACTGAATAAATATGGTATATTATCTTCAGTAATCTTCAATATCAGGGATGATAATTCCCCCTACCTGGAGAAGATCAGCATACTTCCTGTTACCGGTGCGAGTGCATTAAACACTATAACTTTTCAACCCGATCCAACTAATACTCAAGATGTTATCATAACTTCAAATGTAGGGGACTATAATGACAACTATATCCTGGAAATGGCAAGAACCAGTTATGTTAAAATAAAAGATCTTCTGCTGATGTCAGAAAGCAGCCCCTATGGAACGGTCATTAAAATGGATGGATTGTGTCACCACGATACCATTTCTGGTTGTACAATTATATGTCCAAACCAGGGAGGAAGTAATATCGGAATTTATTCATCTGAAAGTGCCCTTAATAATTTATTCATAAGTAAGAATAAATTCAACAGCGGAAATTATGGAATATTGCTGGATGGCGATTACTGGGATATCATTCAGGACATTTACATAACAGAAAATGATTTTAATGAGAGTTCTAATGGTATTAAAATAGGATATGGTGCGAACAATATAAAAATATTGAAAAACAAAGTAAACTGTTCTTGGGGGGGAATTAATATGAGTTACTTTTCAGGATCGCTTATTAATAAAGGTCTAATTGCCAATAATTTTATTAACCTGTCAGAAGAAAATGGCAGTGCCGTAACAGGACTTAGCTTAACTTATGTATCATATTTGCAGGTGTATTTTAATACGGTAAAAATCACTGCTGAAAACATTAACACTGATAGCCGGGCATTTTCTATTGGGGGGACAATTTCAAACACAGATATCAGGAATAATATATTCTGCAATTTTGGCAATGGATATGCATATTATAAAAGTTCATCCGGAACACCCACTCAAAGTGATTATAATGCATTATTTACAGCAGGTGATTACACGGCATATTATGATGGCGGGGGTCAGCAGAGGTTGTCTGATTTACAAGCTGTAAGTGGCAAAGACTTGAATTCATTAGATGTAAATCCTGCTTTTATTTTAGACAATGAAGTACATATTAACAGTCCTTTCCTGGATGGTGCAGGAATTGCAATTTCGGGGCTGGTATCGGATATTGATGGAGAAATCCGGGGGGCTTCTCCGGACATTGGCGCTGATGAATATACTTCTACGCTAACCTCTATTCCGACCGGTACCTATAAAATTGGCGGAGCAACACCAGATTATAATACCATAAAACAGGCTTTTAATGATCTACAAATCAGAGGGGTTTCAGGCCCGGTAGCTTTTGAGATACGCAATGGCGAATACAATGAATTTATTGGAACTGTTTTTGGTATTCCCGGCTGCACGGAAACCGATTCAGTTGTTGTGCGATCAGAATCGGGTAACCCGGAAGATGTAATCATTTATTATGATTCAGATATTCCAGGCTCAGGAATAATTATTCGTTTTAAAGGAGTTGAACATTTCACACTGGAAAACCTGACCATATCAACTTCAGGGGACTATTACGGTAGCCAGATTGAGATCTCAGGTTCATCTAAGAATATTAATATTCTTGGTAATGAATTGATTTCAACATCGTATTCAAATCCGATTATTTTAATAAAGGGAATGACTGATAATCTGCTAATAAGAGATAATTTAATCTCCGGAAGCGGGGGAATATCATTTGGTGGTGATTACAATAATTATGCGAAACTTGACAATACCTGGATATCCGGCAATTTGATTTCAGAAGGTGGAATTGGATTTGATCGTATTGAAGCTTACAATACACATATTATCGGCAATATAATTTCAGGAGATAAGGGAATTAGATTCAACAGTTCTTCAAAAGGTACCGATACATGGATTATCAGCAATAAAATATCCGGGACAACTGATTTTGCTGTTGAATTGAATTATCAAACTAAATTAAGATTAATCGGGAATACTATTTTGGCCTCCAGTGGTACGGGGGTATATATTATTTATAATAACAATAGCATTCCATATTACGGGCTTATTGCTAATAATATGATACAGGTTGGGGGGGGTGAAACAGCTTATGGAATAAACATAGGTTATTCGAGTAAGAGAATTTATATCTATAATAATAATATCAACATTACAAATAATGCTGCTTATGACAGTTATGGCATAAATATCAGTGAGAGTTCAACAAACCTGGCTGAAATAGAGATTTTAAATAATGTTATTTCAAATTCTTCAGGTGGCTGGGTTTTGCAGAATGATTATGTGAACGATATTACTGTGTCGGATTATAATAATTTCTATACCACCGGGACCAATTTTGTTAACTGGGGAGGTACGACATGTACAGATCTTGCAGCCTTTAGGTCAACCAGCGGTATGGATGCCCATTCACTATCTCTTGATCCTTTATTCTTATCAGAAACAGACCTTCACAGTGCACAGACTGCTTTTCACCAGGCAGGAACTCCTCTGGAGGAAGTCCCATATGATATAGACAGTATTCCTCGTGATCCTGTGAAGCCTGATATTGGAGCTGTTGAATTTACCTGTGGTCCCCCGGTTTTTAATGTTCTTGTCTCGCCAACATGCCTTGGAGATACCACTATCTTAATTGACAGATCTACCAATGTGGTTCCCGGATCCACTTATGGATGGGATTTTGATGCGGATTTCGTACCGGATGCTGGATATAGCTCTACAAAACCAGGGTACACTATCAAATATTATTTTAATAATCCGGGAGTTCATTATGTGAATTATATTATCAGCCAGATTGGTGGTTGTATGGATTATACTTCAGTAGAAATACCGGTAAATAGTCCACCGGTACTTGATATAACTACAACAGGAGCTTATTGCGGCGTGGATGATGGTGAAGCCATTGCAAATATCACCGGGGGTGGCCGCCCATTTAAATACTTTTGGTCTAATGGCGAAACGGATTCAATAATTTCCAATCTTGCACTGGGAAATTACACTCTGGCTGTAAGCGATGCTAATGGGTGTACATCAGATGCAGAATTTACAATTGAAAATGCTATTCAGGTAACTGTAACACAATTGAAGCCCTCAACCTGTGGGAACGAAGATGGTTCTGCTGAAGTAACAGCCAAAGGTGGTGCTAAACCATATTCTTATGTCTGGTCAGACGGGTGTACCACCAGATGGAATACTACCCTTTCACCTGGAAGACACTATGTTAATGTAATTGATGAGCATAAATGTTACTCTCAGGGCTTTGTTGATATCGAAAATGATGGTGGGCCACAGGTAACATTGGAAAAAATAGTAAACAATAAATGTTATGGTGATCAGCAGGGATCTATTGATATTTCAATTACCGGGGCATACAATAGTATACAGTGGTCAAACGGAGCAACTTCTGAAAATATTGAAAATCTTGCAGCGGGAATTTATGACGTGGTTGTAACTGCTGAGGATGGTTGTAAAGGATCCGGCAGCTTTGAAGTTATTCAACCTCCTGAGATAAGAATTTCAAGTATTGTGGAAAATTCCAGTTGTTCGGGTGCGGATGGCAAAGCCACTGCTGTTGTTAGCGGAGGGACAAGACCATACATTTATAAATGGTCATCTGGAAGTATAT
>JBGPAO010000305.1:0-4826 GCA_041480755.1 Bacteroidia bacterium | reverse complement strand
GTATCAACATTACCCTGATTCTTTGTAAATCGACACAGACTTTCAATATAGCCGCAAATTTTATGGGCACTAATCTCATAATCAATATTATTGAGATTGTATTATTCGGCGGAATTATTCTGCATATAATTTATACTCTTATTAATCAGGTTCAAAACTGGCTGGCAAGACCTGTACGTTACAGGATTCCTAATTTTGCACAGTTATCTTTCTTTTCCAAATTCCAGATACATACCGCTGCTATAATTTTAGTATTTCTGGTTATTCACCTGACAAATTTCTATTTTAAAAGCAGATTTGGCCAGGTAGAGGAAATTACTTATGACGGTGCAAAATATATAAGCGATCTTGGAGCCCTGGTTTTTCAAAAATTTAAGATATCCGGATTTGTGATCCTTTATGTTGCCTGTTTCGTTTTTCTTCTGTTTCACCTGCTCCATGGATTTCAGTCTGCTTTCCAGACACTCGGATTAAATCACAAATCATATACTCCGTTTATTAAAGCTCTTGGTGTGATCTATTCAATTATTGTATTTGCAGGTTTTACATCTATTCCTGTCGTTATTTATTTTACCCGGTAATCCGAAAAGGTTTTCAACATGGTACAGTTAAATTCAAAAATCCCCGAAGGTCCGTTAGCGGAAAAATGGATAAAATATAAATCGTCCCTGAAACTGGTAAATCCTGCTAATAAAAATAAGCTGGATATTATTGTTGTAGGTACAGGTTTAGCCGGTGCCTCAGCTGCATCATCATTAGGTGAACTCGGTTATAATGTAAAAGTATTTTGCTTCCAGGACACTCCCAGAAGGGCTCACTCTGTTGCAGCCCAGGGCGGTATTAATGCAGCAAAGAATTATCAAAATGACGGTGATAGTGTTTACCGTTTGTTTTATGACATGATTAAAGGAGGCGATTTCCGGGCCAGGGAAGCAAACGTTTACAGGGCGGCCGAGGTAAGTAATCAGGTTATCGATCATTACACGGCACTTGGAGTTCCTTTTGCCAGGGATTATGGTGGGACATTGACCAATCGCTCTTTTGGAGGTGTACAGGTTTCCAGAACGTTTTATGCCAAAGGCCAGACCGGCCAGCAATGTCTTATCGGTGTTTATTCTTCACTAAGCCGTCAGATAAGTCTGGGAACAGCAAAAATGTTTCCCCGCAGGGAAATGCTTGACCTGGTTGTGGTGGATGGCAAGGCAAGAGGGATAATAGTAAGGAATCTGCTCACGGGAAAGATTGAAAGGCATTCAGCGCATGCAGTTGTTCTGGCAACAGGAGGGTATGGGACTATCTATTACCTTTCAACCCTGGCAGTAGGATCAAATGCATCAGCTGCCTGGAAGGCACACCGGAAAGGCGCACTTTTTGCGAATCCAGGCTTTGTCCAGATACATCCTACTTCCGTTCCCCAGTTAAATGAATTTCAGTCGAAACTAACCCTTATGTCTGAATCCCTTAGGAATGATGGCCGCATATGGGTACCAAAGGAAAAAGGTGATAAAAGGCAACCAAACCTGATACCTGAGGAAGAACGGGATTATTATCTTGAAAGGAGATATCCCACTTACGGGAATCTGGTGCCAAGAGATGTCGGATCCAGGGCCGCAAAAGAACGCTGTGATGCAGGATATGGTGTGGGTAAGACCGGTCTTGCTGTTTACATGGACTTCCGGGATGCAATTAAAAAGCAGGGCAAGGCTGCTATTGAATCGAAGTATGGCAACCTGTTCAAAATGTATCAGACCATTACCAGTATTAATCCCTATGAAGAACCAATGCAGATTTATCCGGCAGGCCATTATACGATGGGAGGTTTGTGGGTTGATTACAATTTAATGACAACTGTTCCCGGACTTTACGCAATCGGAGAAGCTAATTTTTCTGATCATGGCGCTAACCGGCTCGGTGCCTCATCACTTATGCAGTGTACAGGCGATGGTTATTTTATTCTCCCTTACACCATCAGTGATTACCTGGCAGATGAAATTAAAACTCCAAGGATTTCAACCGAACTGAAAGAATTTGAGGAAGCTGAAAAGAATGCAAGAGCAAGACTTGAAAAACTAATATCAATTAACGGTAACCAAACTGCCTCAACATTTCATAAAAGGCTTGGAAAAATCATGTGGGATTATTGCGGTATGGTCAGAAATGAAGCCGGGCTTAAAAAAGCTGCCAGTCTGGTCAGGGAACTGAAACAGGAGTTCTGGACTGACCTGAAAGTCCCGGGCAGAATAGATGATATTAATCAGGACCTTGAGAAAGCAGGCAGAGTAGCTGATTTCTTTGAGCTTGCAGATCTGATGATCACCGATGCTTTGAACAGGACTGAATCATGTGGTGCACATTTCAGAGAAGAAAGCCAGACCCCTGATGGGGAGGCCAAACGGGATGACGCCAATTTCTCGTATGTTGCAGCCTGGGAATTTTCAGGTGAAGATAAACCGCACATCCTTCATAAAGAAGCACTGGAATTTAAAGAAATAGAAGTTAAAGTAAGAAGTTATAAATAGTTTACATATTACATTTATCCTGAAAGATGAAAGTAAAACTTAAAATATGGCGCCAGGAAAATGCCATGAGCAGGGGAAAATTTGTTTCCTACGATTTTAATGAGGTGGCTTCGGAAATGTCATTCCTTGAGATGCTGGATGCACTTAACCAAAAACTTATTAAACAGGGAGATCTTCCGGTTGCATTTGACCATGACTGCAGGGAAGGAATTTGCGGTTCCTGCGGATTATACATAAACGGAAGACCGCATGGGCCTTTAAAAGGAGTTACAACATGCCATCTTACCATGCGCAATTTCAGGGATGGACAGACTATCTATGTTGAGCCATGGCGTGCAAGAGCTTTCCCGGTAATAAAAGACCTGATTGTGGATCGTTCTGCACTTGACAAAATCATTCTTGCCGGAGGATTTATTTCTGTCAATACCGGGAGTGCACCTGAAGCAAATACACTTCCTGTCAGAAAGGAAAATTCTGACCTGGCCTTCGATTCATCAATTTGTATCGGATGCGGTGCCTGCGTTGCAGCCTGCAAGAATGCTTCAGCTATGCTGTTTGTCGGCGCCAAGATTTCACATCTTGCATTACTGCCCCAGGGAAAAGTTGAAGCCAAAGAAAGAGTGAAAAAAATGGTGGCTGAAATGGACAGGCTTGGATTTGGGAATTGCACTAATACAGGCGCCTGTGAAGCCGAATGCCCCAAAGAGATCAGCATGGCCAATATTGCCCGGATGAACCGGGAGTATTTTTCCGCAAGGGTTTGTTAGGGGTTGTATTAAAAATGAACTTAATACAACCAGTGCAGTAAAAAATAGCTCTCCTATTTTTTCCTCATAATATCTTCAATTTCTTTTATTGTTTTGGGGATCGGTTTACCCAGGACTTTATGGCCCTTTTCTGTGACCAGGACATTATCTTCTATTCTTATCCCTCCAAAATCCCTGAATTTATCGACTTTGTCATAATTAATAAATTCGGTGAACATCTTTGTTGTTTTCCATTGATCGATTAAAGCCGGGATGAAATATATTCCCGGTTCAATTGTAAGGATATAACCTGGTTTAAGCTTTTTAGCCAGCCTGAGATATGCAGTTCCAAACTGATCGCTTCTTTTTACTGAACTGTCATAACCCACAAAATCCTCTCCAAGTCCTTCCATATCATGAACATCCAGACCCAGCATATGTCCAAGCCCATGGGGATAAAATAAGGCATGCGCACCCGCATTTACGGCTTTTTCAATGTTTCCTTTCATCAGTCCAAGCTCTTTTAGTCCTTCAGCAATTATTCGGGCAGCTTTCAGATGAACATTTTTAAAAGGAAGTCCGGGTTTCACCTCTTTAATGGATTCTGAATTAGCGGCAAGGACAATCTTATAAACATCCTTCTGTATCGGTGTAAATTTTCCGCCAACAGGTGAGGTACGTGTGATATCACTTGCATAACCATTGCAGGATTCTGCACCTGCATCCACAACCATCAGACGGCCCTTCTTTAAAAGATTTCCATGATAATGATTGTGAAGTATTTGTCCATTTATGGAAAGGATAGTTGGGAATGAAACCCCTGCTCCATGGGAGAGTGCTATTCCTTCAATTTTTCCCGCGATTTCTCGTTCATAAATGCCCGGATGTGCCATTTTCATTGCTTTTGTATGCATTTCATAAGCTACATCTACCATGTTCTCAATTTCATTTACCTCAACATCTTCTTTAACAGACCTCAATGAAACCACTGCCTTTATAAGGTCGACCGATGACCCTGTTCCAATACTGTTAACAGGAACATCCAGTAAATTGCTAAGCATGATTATGGTTTTACCTCTATAGGGAGGCAGGTAGTGAATTTTTTTTCGCTGCCTGACAATTTTCTTTATGAATCCGCGAAGTTTATTATAGGGATGGGTTTTGTTAATACCGGCAAGTGTTGCCCGTTCTGCTATTGATGGTTGATTTCCCATCCAGATAATATCTTCAATTGTTACATCATTGCCGAAGATATAATCTTCTCCTGACTCAAAATCGATCATTCCGGCTAATCCCGGCTGATCCAGACCGAAAAAATACAGGAAGGAACTGTCCTGGCGAAAATGATATGTATTCGCCGGATAATTCATTGCGCTTTCATTATTGCCCGGGAAGAGTGCAACACCTTTCCTGAACAAATCTTTTAACCGTTTGCGCCTGGCTTTGTAAACATCCACATTGTTGTTAGCTGCTGGGGAATACTTCGAGTGAATATCGCGCACATACTTGCCGCGGCGGCGGTCGTCGGCTTTACGTTGACGGCGGCCGTTTGCGACTATCG
>JBGPAO010000304.1:0-4834 GCA_041480755.1 Bacteroidia bacterium | reverse complement strand
TTCTTTGAGTTTTAAATCCCAATCTTTTTCTTGAATTCTTACGTCATTATGAATTAAAGCAATAATATCTGCTTTAGGATATTTTTTATAAAGTTGAAAAAGTGGATAATAATAACCACGATTAGTTTTATTAGAAATAATATCTATTTTTACAGGAGTCTTCCCAGAAAAAGACTTATAAGAATCTTTTGAATTATTATCAATAATTATAAGCTCGTATGATCCTTCAGTATTTTTCTTTAAAAAATCATAAAAAAATTTATTTACATCCAGTTTATTATGTACAGCTGTAATAATACTGATCATAGCTTTGATTAAATATTATTATTAACAAAAATAATATCAAGAAATTTAGAATTAATACAGAAAATAAAATTATTTATTCAAAATAAAAAAGGTAAGTCGAATATACCACACTTTTACTTCAAGTATATGTTCAAAATCATTTTGTGAATAAAGTTGATTTCACGTTAATTTTTCGTATACTTCAAAGTAAATCCACCAGAACGATGCCTGGACTTACAATATATAAAGCTTCAGCAGGATCCGGGAAAACACACGCCCTGGTCAGGGATTACCTTGATATCATTTTCAGCAGCCCGTCAAAGTTCCAGCATGTCCTCGCAGTGACTTTTACGAATAAGGCAACGGCAGAAATGAAGAAAAGGATCCTGACAGAGCTATCTGCACTTGCGGACGGGAAAGATTCAGATTTCAAACAGGGTCTTCTGGAAAGGTTTAAACTGACGGATGAAAAACTTAAGGAAACCGCCGGCGAGATCCTTGGACGGATCCTTCAGAATTATTCACGGTTTTATATCGAGACAATCGATAAGTTCTTTCAAAGAGTCATCAGGTCATTTGCCCGTGAAATCCGGCTTCAGCCTGCATACACCATTGAAATGAACGAAGACAGGGTGCTTGAGGAAGCAGTCGACAGGATGTTAGACGAAGCAGACAGGGATGATTTCCTCGGCAAATGGCTTTCGGAATTCGCCGATCAGAAAGTCATGGAGGGAGGGCACTGGAATCTTAAAACCGATATTCTCAGTTTCTCGAAGGAGATATTTAAAGAAAAATTCCGTGAATCAAGCGATGAACTGATGAAGCACCTTGAGGACCGTGGAAATATTAACCGCTTTGTCAATGAGTTGAATAAATACAAGTACAGCTTTGAAAACCGGCTAAAAGCGCTTGGCGAAAAAGCGATGAAAATAATCGGCGAATCCGGACTGCAAACAGATGATTTCTATAAAAAGGAGACGGGACCGGCCGGATACCTTGAAAAGCTTTCCCGCAAAACAATTCTCAAACCAAGCGATACTGTCAGAAATTGCCTGTATAATCCCGGAGGATGGCATACACAAACCTCCAACCGGAAGGCTGAAATTCTCAGTGTATACAATTCCGGCCTGAATGAAATCCTGGCCGAAGCACTGAATCTGTGGGAAAGGGAGTACATCACCTATAACTCAGCAAAATTCACTGACAAATACCTGTATTCACTTGGAATACTTACCGATGTTATGAGGAAAATCTCGGGCTACCTTGATGAAAGAAATGTATTTCTTATTTCATATGCCGCGTACTTCCTGAAACAGATAATTGGTGATAATGAAGCGCCGTTCATCTATGAAAAGATCGGGAATTATTTCACTCACTTCATGATTGATGAGTTTCAGGATACAAGCAGGATGCAGTGGAATAATTTCAAACCTCTTATTGAGAACAGCCTTGCACTTAATAATCAAAACCTTGTTGTCGGCGACGTTAAACAGTCAATATACCGCTTCCGGAACAGCGACTGGGAAATACTTGCTGAAGGCATTAACAGCGATTTCAGGAGTGAAACACTGACCTTTAAGTCTCTTACGGAAAACCGCAGGAGCCGGGCTAATATAATAACCTTCAATAATAAGCTTTTTGAATCCTGCCGGGAAATACTTGGAACCAGGTTTACCGGCGAAGAAGACCAGTCAGGGGGTTATGAAAACAAGTCAGGCAGTAATGAAGATCAGTCAGTCGGAAATAAAGACAGGCAAGTCGGATTTAAAGAACAGTCAGGCGGTAACCAAGACAGGCCAGTCGGATATTTGAACTTTTCTGAGAAGCTGAAGAATGCCTATTCTGATATTGAACAGAATATCCCTGAGAAAAATCCGAAGGAGGGCGGTTATGTGGAAGTTTCATTCCTGGAACCGGGGGAGGAAAAAACCTGGGAGGAGAAATCCGGTGAGAAGGTGATTGAGACCATAATGATGCTGCAGGATAAGGGCTATGAGCCCCGCGATATTGCAATTCTTGTCAGGAAAAAAGATGAAGGTAAAAGGATAGCCGATGTCCTTCTTAAACAGAAGAAACTGGAAGGAGAGGAATCAGCTTATCGTTACGACATGATCTCTGATGAATTGCTATATCTCGAAGGATCTTCCCCTGTAAGATTAATCCTGAGCGTTATGAAATTCCTGGTTGATCCGGGTGAGAGGATAAATAAAGCTGAGCTTCTTAATGAGTACAGGAGGTACCTGCTTGCGGAAGACGGCAGGGTTGACCTGCATGAACTTTTCAGGACCGCAGGCAAGGGCACTGTGGAAGAGGTTGCCGGATTCATGCCTGAGGGTTTTACAGGGCTTTCGGCAGAAATGCCCTACCTGTCGCTGAATGAGATCACCGAAAGGATTATATCACTTTTCGGACTGCATCACAGGCCGCAGGATTTGTCTTACCTGTATGCATTCCAGGATATCATACTTGATTATTCGAGGAATGAACCTCCGGATGTTAATTCATTCCTCGGGTGGTGGGATGAATATGGCGCACAAAAAGCGCTTATTACGTCTGAAGAACAGAATGCTATCAGGGTGATGACAATCCACAAGGCAAAAGGACTTCAGTTCCCCGCGGTGATAGTGCCATACTGCAACTGGCAACTGGATCACCCTCAGCGGCCACCTGAAATACTCTGGTGCACACCACTTGTTCCTCCTTTCAACCAGTTAAACCTGATCCCGGTAAGGTATTCCCCGAAACTTGAAGACACTGTTTTCAGGGAAGAGTATCTCCTGGAAAAGTTCAGGATACACATAGATAATCTCAACCTGCTCTATGTTGCACTGACCCGTGCGCAGGATCAACTGTTTGTCATGGTACCGTATGAAACGGAAAAATATGAAAAGCTGGCAAGGGTCTCTGACCTGATAGGGCTGACTATCCCGAAAGGACGGACGGATGATAAGCTGTTCCGGGATTTCAATCAGGAATCCCTGGTATGGAAACTGGGTGAGGCCGGAAGCCGTGTGCAGACGGACAAAATACAACCAGCTACGGAATTTGCAACAGAGACGGTTTCCAATACATTATCCAAAACCCGGCTGCGAACACGCTGGCATGGAACAGATTTTCTGGTAAGTGGCGGAGACCGGGGCATCAATTCAGGAAAATTTATACATGAAGTGCTTCAATCGATGGAAAGGGCAGCTGACCTGGACAGGGCTGTTGACAGGATTTTCAGGGAGGGAAAGCTTAACAGCAGGGAAAAGGGAGAGATCCGGGACGAGATAATGGCATTTTTAAGTCCTGATCCTGTAAAAGACTGGTTTTCAGGAGAATGGAAAGTGTTTAGAGAAAGGGATATTATTACGACAAACGGGCAGATGCGGCGGCCGGACAGGGTGATGATAAGGGGCAGTCAGATTGTTGTTATTGATTATAAGACAGGCCGGTCAAAGCGTAAGGAACATGAAAAACAGATGCAGGAATACCTTAACCTGGTTAAAGAAATGGGGTATCAGGATGTGACTGGCTGGCTGTGTTATGTTAGATTAAAGGAGATCATTCAAATTCAGGGCTGAGGATGAAAAATTATGCATGGGGGCACGAGCGGAGGTTTAACAGTTACCCCGAGTATTTCAAAGCTCATTTCGGGAACCGTGTGCAGAAATTGACTGTGGATGCGGGTTTTACCTGTCCGAACCGTGACGGGTCAAAAGGCCACGGCGGTTGTACGTTTTGTAACAATAATGCTTTCAGCCCGAATTATTGCACGCCGTCAAAGAGTATCACACAGCAGCTTAAAGAGGGCATTGAATTCCATAAAATGAGATATCGGAGGGTTGATAAGTACCTGGCTTATTTTCAGGCTTATTCAAATACCTACGGGCCTCTTGACCAGCTGAAAAAAATGTATGAGGAGGCTTTGGCTTATCCTGGAATTATTGGGTTTATAGTCGGCACGAGGCCTGATTGCATAAACGATGAATTGCTCTGTTATCTGAGTAAACTATCTGAAGATCATTATATAATGATAGAGTATGGTATTGAGTCGTGCTATAATTCAACGCTTTTAAGTATTAACCGCGGACATACATTTGAGGATTCCGTGAGGGCACTTGAAATGACTGCAAAGAAGGGTATACGGCAGGGTGCGCATTTTATAATCGGTCTGCCGGGTGAAACAGAGAAGGATATACTGGCAGAGGTGGATATTATATCGGAGATGCCGATAAATAATGTCAAATTTCATCATTTTCAGATCTTTAAGGATACTCAGATAGAAAGGGAATATGAGACGAATCCGGGTGCCTTCAGGTTATTCAGTCTTGATGAGTACCTGAATCTTATAGTCAGCATTATTGAAAGGCTGAATCCGGAGATTGTGGTCGACAGGATCGCCAGTGAAACCAATCCGGATTGGCTGGTCACGAAGGGGTGGGGACCACGGTATGACGCAGTTCTCCGGAAGTTTGAGGATAAACTGTTGGAAATGGACACATATCAAGGCAAGAAGTATCGGAGGGAGGGAAGGAGGGACAGAGAGATGGAGGGAAAGAGGGAG
>JBGPAO010000303.1:0-4864 GCA_041480755.1 Bacteroidia bacterium | reverse complement strand
ATCTCAGACATTAATCCATACCAGTTTACTCCAGAACGGACTTTTAAAGAAAGATTTTTATTAAAGTCGTAGGTAAGCGTAACCTGTCCATAATTAACATCTTTATAATAACTCTGAAGGTTCTCATAGGCTGTGAAATATGGATTATTGTACCAGGTATAATTATAATGTCTCTGCTGTAAACCTTCCTGTCCGGGCTGCCAGTAATCCCTGAGATCACGCACGTCTACATCTGTCCCCATCCAGAGAAGGAGATTGTACACATAATTTTGCGGGCCATAACCCCTTCTGGGATAGTTCGGGGTGAATTGCTTATTATACGACCAGGTTGCTTCTGCCCTCAGTCTTTCGCCCAGGTTATAACCGCCTGCCAGACTTAATGTTACAGCATTCAGCTTGGTATTTGGTACCATGCCATTCTGAAATAAATGGGTAAGAGAAATCCTGTAATCACCTTTTTCATTACTGCTTGCAATACTTAAATTATTTGTGGTTATAAAACCCTGTTCCAGGAAATTCCTGAGATTGTTTTTACCCCTTGAAATCCATGGAGTTGGAATTCTTTCACCGGTAACAGAATCGATTGGACTATCGTATTGTGCAATTTCAGTATAACCGCTGGCGGTTGTGGAATCCCGCTTATCAAGCTCTGGTCCCCAGATCCATCCCGATCCATCCTGGATCCCTCCCCCTTTTCCATCTTTGTACCAGTATTTACCGCCATACCCGGTGCCGTATTTCGACTGGACTTCCGGAATGGCAACGAAACCAGCCTCAAACATGGTGCTTGAATTAAAAGTCACCTCAAATCCCCGCTCATCTTTTGTACCTTTCTTGGTAGTGATCATTATCGCTCCATCCTTCCCAATCGATCCGTACAGGGCTGATGCTGTGGTACCTTTCAGAACGGTGATATTTTCAATATCATCGGAACTAATATCCCAGAGATCTGTATAATAAGGAATACCATTGACGACAATAAGCGGGTGGCTTCCTCTCAGTAGAAATTCAGGATTCTCATATAGTCCGGTTTTATTGTAAACAACTAATCCGGCTACCCTTCCGGTAAGTGAACTGATCACATTCGGTTCTTTTGCCTTTTCCAGGCTGGCACCATCTACTTCCTGTACTGAATACCCCAATGCTTTTTTCTCTCTCTTGATACCCAGTGCTGTCACTACAACTTCCTTCAGTTCGAATTGTTCTTCACTGAGGATCATATCAATAGTAATGCGATTATTAACCGATATTTCCTGTTTTTCAAATCCTATAAATGAAAATTTCAGCACTGAGTTCCCCGGTGCATTAATTGAATAATGTCCATCCAGATCTGTGACACTACCTGAGGTTGTTCCTTTTATCACTACGTTTACTCCGGGCAATGGCATCCCATCTACTGCAGAGGTTACTTTACCGCTGATTGTAATTTCCTGGGCTAAAACTGTACCGGCCATCATATGGAAAAGCATTATTGCCAGGCTGTATCGAAATATTTGTCTCATAATTTTCCTGTACGGATTAAAATGGGAAATAATAATGGAGAGAATCCACAACAAGTAATTTAAAAGGGATGTGCTTTATCAGCACATCCCTTCATAAAAACCGGATTTATTGAATGATCAGTTTTGACGTTATTGATGATTCCGGCACCTGGATGCTGATAATATACATACCTCTGCCTAAAAATCCAAGATCAAAGTTCCTTTCTGTTGGCATTCCGGAAATTCTTTCATTATATAATACCTGTCCGGTAAGGCTGTATACTGTGATACCCGTTAATACTTCTCCTTTTATTGTTCTGATTGATACAATACCATTTGATGGATTCGGGAAAATACTTATTTCAGCAGAGTATTTTATTTTGTTGATGCCTGTTGCCTCAGTAATAATGATTGTAGTCTGTGCATACAGGTCATAACCATCACAGCAGAACAACCCTGCCCAGTATTCACCGGGTTCCAGTTCATGATTGTCCGGATATCTGAACACCATTGTACCCGTAGCTTGCGGTATATAAAACCACGTAATGGAATATACACCACCACCCGGAATATCTCCGGGATTATAAATCCCTATCCAGTCAGCAGCATCGAAAGTCGGACTATTATAGTAGAATACCAGTGAATCGGTTGCTGCATATGTCAACGATGATGAAACCAGGGTGGGTGTGCTTGCATCCGCTACTTTGAAATTATATTTTGCTTTTATCTGGTACCCGTCACAGCAAAGCATGAATATAACATATTCTCCAGGGGTAAGTGCAGTTGTAAATTCAACCGTTCCTGAATCAGTTGTGATGTATTGATAGTCTATTGATAAAGGACCACTACCTGGAACTTCTCCTTTATTATATATTCCAATCCAGTCATTCGCCTGCAAATCCGGATTCCGGTAATTGACCAGTATTTTTATACCTTCCGGATAAACACTGGCTGCAGTTTTAACGTATGTTCCACTGGCTCCTGCTTCAACAGTAAAGACATCAGATTGTGCATATATGGTTTCATTGCCTCCGCAGCAGAAAAGAACTGCAAAATAGGTTCCTCCTGATAGGGTGCCCGGAAATGATATGGTACCTGACTTGGAGGCAAGGTAAGCAAATGTAACAGATGTAACCAGGTAAGGATCATCACCTTCATAGTAAAGGCCAATCCAATCCTCGACAGTAAAGCTGGGATCATTATATGTGATTTCGATAGGAGTACCAGCTTCAAATATTGCTGATTTTGGAACAACAAATGCAGTATTGCCACTCATAACTTCAAAAGTGCATGCAGAGATACTGTCATATCCGTCACAGCAAAGCAGGTAAGCATCATATATACCAGGATCAAGATCGGAATTAAATGTCAGGGTTCCGGCAGAATCTGGAATATAATCCCAGTCGATCGATGGATTATCGTCACCGGGTTTTGTGCCTGTAGGATAGATCCCTATCCAGTCAGAATCAGAAAATTTTGGACTGACATACGTAAAAACCATTGGATCCCCCTCTGTATAAACACTGGAAGAAGCTGTTAGCAGTGGTGCCACAATCCGGAATTCAGAAGATATTGCAATGGTATCATATCCGTCACAACAAAGGAGGAATGCTTTATATAATCCTTCATCATCAGGGGCTTGAATATACATCGTGCCCTCAGCTTGAGGAATATAATCCCACGATGCAGAAGGTGGTCCACCCGGGGCATCTTCAATATGATAAATACCAATCCAGTCAGCTGTATCATAACTTGGACTGTTGTAAGTGAACTCTATTGAATCCTGGGGCAGGAAAAGCGTCCCGTTTACAACAAGGGACTGGGCATTTGAGTTTACCTCAAATCCCATAAAACAAATTAATCCAATAAAAAGAATGTAAATTTTTTTCATAGTATAGATTTTAGGGTATTTAGATTAAAATTACAATTTAACAATATAGTATTTTTAAAAGGATTCAGGATAAATTTGATACTCCTAGTAATTATATTTAATTTCGGATTAACATGTTTCCGAAATCAAATACAATATTAGCATATTCTCTCATAAAGGTTGATATCATAATTAAAATAATGCAGCAATAAAACCAATGATTCGTCATTAATGCAAACTTGCCTTGGCTTACTGGGACTCTCCTCCTTTATTACAGAACAAAGAACCAAGGAGATTGGTATAAGGAAAATTCGGGATGCTTCAACTACCAGGATCCTGAACCTGCTGTCCATGGAATTTATTAAATGGCTCATTATTGCAACCATAATTGCCTGGCCGCTGGCATATTTTCTTTTGAGTTTTCAAGGGTAATCAATAACTTGGTTGTTTAATTCTGCTATATCAGTTCCCTGTAAAAACCATGTACATATAAACATTAGCATTCCGATGAAAAGATACTTTAAATTAGCTGTTATAACAGGAGTGGCCCTTTTATTTTTCACCCCAACTTCTACTACTGCTCAAACCATTGAACAATATGAGATATTTGAATTGACTTTCAAAGGTCCCGTTACTGGAAATCCTTTTACTGATGTCATTCTGAATGCTGAATTCAGATTTAAAAACCGGGTCCTGCAGCCAGAAGGATTTTATGACGGAAACGGCATTTATAAGATCCGCATGACGGTGATGCCCAAGAACTATGACGTATATATCAATAATGAACCTCCTTTCTATCCATTTGAGGGTTCAAAGGAAAAAGGCTGGGATTTTTCAAGGCCCAATCCTGACTTTTTCAGGAATTTTGATAAAATGAATCATGAACAGGAAATATTCTACCTTCGTTACCTGATCGCACGTATAGCAACCTACAGTAATGTCTGGTGGTCGATGACCAATGAATACGATATCATGGGAAAAAGCCCCGAAAGAATTGCTTTTCTGCATAGAATTATGACCGAGACACCTGTGGAAGGAGTACATCCATTGCACAATGCATGGAATAAAGTATTCTTTCATTTTTCAGAATAGACGATCCTGATATGAAAAAAATTATTCTTTTTTTGAGTCTTTCAACCATTTTGCTTTATTGCAAACAACCTGCTAAAGTTTCCAGTGACGTTACCGTCTGGAAAAGATTCTTCTCGGATTCAAGCTTTTGGAACCGACCAATTGGTAAGAATTCTGAAATTGATCCAAGGCGATGCGAAACGTAAGGTTGATTCAGGGATACCCGGAATATAGACCAGACAATAAAAGATCTTTCTTATTTATATCAATTCACAACTTACATTACTAACTTCAAAGACAAATGAAAATTAAAATGTCTGCAAACAAAAAAAATAAGCCATTAGCAAAATGGATCATTTCATTATTATTGATCATCGGCTTATTTCCTTTCACTGTGTTTTCACAGGTTTTGCCTGATCTGACCATTATTCAGACCCTGGAT
>JBGPAO010000302.1:0-4898 GCA_041480755.1 Bacteroidia bacterium | reverse complement strand
TTGTGGTATAAGGCGTGGCCTTATCATAATCCACAAAGAGATCAATGTAGTCACTTTGATCCTGTTTGAGACTTCCATTAGCGCCAATACTCCACCAGGATGTATCATCGGTCACTTCTACCAGTACATATAATGCATCTTCATCCCACAGGGTTGTAAAACTTGATACGAATGCAGAATCCATAGTTCCTGCACCACCAGTTTCAACTGTATCCTTAGTAGCAAAATCCTGGCTCCAGATGCCATCCACAGTTCCATCTATTACAGGGGTGACATATGCATAAGGTGCTTTGGTGAGAATATCTTCATCAATCGCTGCATTACCAACCTTGAAGTCATCGAAATACAGCTTTCCACCCAGACTGTCGGGGGCAGAAACCCAACCCGGATCGAACTGGATCTCCTGAATAACTGTATCAAGAGGAGCAAAGGCAAACCTGTAATTAAACGATACCTCCGTCCAGTCAGCACTCTTTGTTAAAGGTATATCTTCTTCAATAACATTTTCATTCCGGTCCTTTATTACCATATGCAACGTAATGGTAGAATCTGATTTAACTTTAAAACTGATCACCGGTGCATTAATAAAATCGAAAGAACCGAGCCAAATCTGAATGAAATGCCATTCTTTTTTATTGTATGGCACCTTGAGAACTGCATCCTCCTTGACGAATTGAAATGAACCGCCAAGAATAGAGGCCCAGTTTCCATAGCTTCCAGTGGGATTATTAAAATCCCAGTTTATACTTTTTGCAGGCTGTGCAGAGGCATAGGGCGCAAAGCCCTGCCATAGAAAAGCACAAACTCCCAGCAATAACAGTAATTTGTAGACCTTTCTCATTTTGTATTATTTTGGTTAATAATTAAAGTAACTTACTAAATTAGAATTATCCTCATAATTTCCCAAATAAAAGATAAAATAAAATTATCTAACCTATCTAATTAAATCCTGTTAAACATCATTTATATGTCTATATTCAAACCGGTTTGTAACCAAACCAGTATAAAAGATTGTATTATATAGCAGAAACAGTTTTTATTTAATAAATAACCAATTAATTTTATTGATCCGTTTAATTAAATATTTCTGTTTATGGATTTTCTTAACCTTGCTAAAAAAAGATACTCCTGCAGAAACTACGACAGCAAGCCTGTCGAACAGGAGAAACTTGATCTGGTAATTGAAGCGGGACGCATTGCTCCTTCAGCAGCAAACCTGCAACCCTGGCATTTTATTGTGCTCAGGCAAAAAGATAGTCTTGCAAAAATTGGCAAGGTGTATCCTCGTGACTGGTTCATGACAGCACCCTGTGTGATTCTATTGTGCGGTGACCATAACCAGTCGTGGATAAGAAAGGATAAAAAAGACCATTGTGATATAGATGTTGCAATTTCTGCCGATCATATGACTCTCCAGGCTGCAGACCTGGGACTTGGAACTTGCTGGATATGCAATTTTGATGCTAAGCTCTGCAGTAAGCTATTCAATTTACCTGCTAACCTTGAACCAATAGTTCTTTTGCCTCTTGGTTACCCCCTTGATACATCAGATCCGGAAAGGCATGGATCAAAAAGAAAACCTATAAAAGATTTCCTTTCACATGAGACGTTTAAATAAATACCTTATTCCCGTAGTCTGTCTGGTTTGTTATGTTTCCTGTGACCGCATTTCCATTTCTGAACACTTCCACAGTTACTGGGACCAGCAACCCGACCGTTACTGGATCGGACCGGAGTACTGGGCTAACAGATTGCAGGACTGGCGGATACATGGCGGGAGGGTGGAATGCATTAATGGCAACCTGCCTTTACGAACACTCCATCTTATAGATAAATATATTGCTGAAAAGCCGGGTAATCTTCATATGTCTGTGCTGACAGGCCGGATATCTCAAGTTTCCAACCTCAATGAATCAGCTTTTACGGGATTTCTGCTATGTGCCGGTGATCTTGAAATGGATTGGCGGGCCCGTGCCCTGATCCATAACAATCATGGTTATGAAGGAGGAATCATCGCAGCTCTGAATGGAAGCGGAGAAATCGTATTTATTGATAATGAAACAGGCGGCAAAATAGAACCTTCAGTCAATGCATATCAAACTCTTGAGTTCCCATCTGACCGGCCGGTAAAACTGGACCTGCAGCTGGATCCCCGCGGCAATACCTGTGTATTGACCCTGACAGCAGGATATACAGGCAAAAACGCAAAGAATATTTCATCTGCAATAATTATTGATCAGACAGCCAAAATAACAGGTAATATTGCACTTATTGCCAATGGTGGTGCAGATGGCAATGGATACTGCTTCTGGTACAGTGACTGGGAAGTCAAAGGCAGTAAACTTACCTCGGCACCCGAACAACAATTTGGACCGATCATAGGAACCCTGTATACCCTTAGTAATAAAGTGCTGAAAATGACAGTTCAGCTTCCAAATCTTAGTGAATCTGATGAACAGGTAGTGTATCTTGACCTGAAGGATAAAGAAACAGGTCACTGGAATAATACGGCTTCTACCCAGATAGTCATTCCGGGATTTACTGCGCATTTCAGGATGGAGTCGTGGGATTCAATAAATCCGGTTGAATACAGGATCAGGTACAAACTCCGAAACCACAAAGGAGCTTTGAAGGAATATTATTATACCGGGACAATCCAAAATGATCCTGTTGACAAGGAAGAATTTGTAATTGCAGCTTTTACAGGTAACAGCAACAGTGCCGGAATGGATGGGAATTTCTTCGATTTTAAAAATCGTTTATGGTTCCCCCATTCTGATCTTACCGGATATGTGACCAAACACCATCCTGATCTGCTGGTTTATACAGGTGATAATGTATATGAGGGGCGCCCTACACCTCCTGACTACAGCTCTCCTGAAAATACTTCCCTGGACTATCTCTACAAATGGTATATGTTTTACTGGGCACATGGAATCCTGACAAGGAATATTCCGGCAATTGTTATTCCGGATGATCATGATGTTTACCAAGGAAACCTCTGGGGTGATGGCGGAACTAAAGCCCCATCCGCTCCGGAGAACGGGATTTATCCTGACTATTATAAAGGATATGAAGAATACTGGCAACAGGACCGGGGAGGCTATAAACTTGAACCAGATCTGGTTAATATGATCCAAAGGACACAAACCAGCAATCTGCCTGACCCATATGATCCCACACCGGCTGAACAGGGAATCGGAGTGTATTTTTGCGAAATGAATTATGGAAGAATCAGTTTCGCAGTCCTTGAAGACCGTAAATTTAAATCTGCCCCGGGGAAAATGCTGCCGGATAAAAAGGTAGTGAATGGATTTCCACTTATTCCATGGATTAGCGGTATAAGTCTTGATAATCCCGATGCAGAGCTTCTGGGTCCGCGCCAGGAAGGGTTTCTCGAAGAATGGGCTTCCGACTGGAAAAATGCAGATATGAAAGTTGCAATTTCCCAAACCATTTTTGCAGATGTTTCAACATACCCTGATTCATTCATAATTGATGCCGGTACGCCTCAGCTGAAGCCGCTTCCGGCAGGAGTAATCCCAAAAGATTACAAAAAGGCTAAAGACATGGATTCTAATGGCTGGCCGCAAACAGGAAGAAACAAAGCATTAAGAGAACTAAGAAAAGGATTTGCTTTTATGATCGGAGGTGATCAGCATTTAGGAAGTGTAGTACACCATGGAATTGATGATTGGGAAGATGCCGGATATTCATTTTGTGTTCCGTCTATTGCAAATCTCTGGCCCAGAAGGTGGTTCCCTCCTGAACCCGGACTAAATCATCAGCCTGGCATGCCTTTGTATACAGGAAGATATTTTGATGGTTTTGGTAACAGGATTACAGTATGGGCCGTCTCCAATCCATATCTTTCAGGCAAGGAACCATCGCTTCTATACGACAGGGCACCTGGTTATGGCATAATCAGGCTGAACAAGAAAACACAACAGATAACTATGGAATGCTGGCCGCGTTATTCTGATCCTGAAGCACCAGACACACACCAGTATCCGGGATGGCCAATTACAATCCAGATGGAAGACAACTACGGCCGTCGACCTCGTGCCTGGCTGCCCCCGATAAAAACGTCGGGACTGGATCATCCACCGGTAGTACAGGTCATAGACGAAGAGACCGGTGAGATTATTTATACTATAAGAGCCAAGGAATCATCCTATCAGCCAAAAGTCTTCAAAAACGGCCCCTATACTCTTGTCGCAGGTGAACCGGGAACGAAAAAATTAAAAACACTGACAGGGATAGAGGCGAGATGGACTAAAGAACAAGACAGCATAGAACTGGAATTTTAAGTGCTTCAATTGTAATTCTGCTCGCTGCGCTCGCGTTATTCAGTGGTTCTTCAATAGTGCTTCAATAGTGCTTCAATTGTCACTAATATAAAAACCTGACAACCTGTCCTGCCTGGTAGGAGGCTATGGAGCATACCGGCATTTTATAGCTTAAACTTATCTAAATACCAGAAAGATTTAAGTTTCACAAACCAACAAACACCGGCTTGTTTCTATGCGATTTGCTATGCTGGTTTGTTGCTTGACCAAAGTGTTATTATATAATTTGTTTTTTTCGTAAAATTGTCAATGAGATAATTAGAATAATTGTACCAATTGATATAATTGATAATTCTTTGAATAATGCAAATAACCTGGGACCCCAAATATCATATATATTAGCACTTGTTAAAAATAAACCTGTTACTGTAATTACCTTTCCAGTTATATTCATTTGTTTAAAATATGCAATCAGGTAGTAAACTATTAAAAATAATGCTCCAAAAGAATTTCAGCAAAATTACTCTGCTATTTATAATACAGCTTAAGGGAGCAGTCCCCGCCGTTTTATAATATCTCCTAAAAACGGCGAGGATTTGTGCGCGAACG
>JBGPAO010000301.1:0-4908 GCA_041480755.1 Bacteroidia bacterium | reverse complement strand
ACCTGTCGGCAAGGGCATATGACAGGATCTTAAAAGTATCACGAACAATAGCAGATCTGGATGAAAGCGATTATATCAGATCGTACCATATTTCGGAGGCGGTGAATTACAGGAACCTGGACAGGGAGGGGTGGGGTGGATGAAGAGGTTCCGGGTTCCGGGTTCCGGGTTCCAGGTTCTAAGCTGAAAAAGGATGAGGCTAAGGCTGAGTAAGGGGGAGTTCTATTATCTAACATAACAGTTAGATTCCTGAGTGATATGAAGTTGGCTTCATTGGGAAACTCGGTTCTCAGTATAAAATTTATTTTGAAAAATAAAATAATATTTTGAAATTTGTAATTGATTAAAGTATGCATGTGGTATCATACAAGCGTATAAGAGAATTTACTAAAGATCATCCAGATAGTCTTGTTTCACTTAGCAGGTGGTACATAAGAATGAAAAAAGGTAAGTTCAATACCATAAATGAACTTAAGAGGAAATTCTCAGATGTGGATTATATTGGAAATGATCGATATATATTTAATATTTCAGGAAATAAATTCAGACTGGTCGCGGTTGTATTTCTTTCCACTCACATTATATTAATTCGGTTTATTGGAACACATAAAGAGTATGAAAGAATTAATGTGAATAAAATTTAATTAAGTATGGCAGAACTGGAGAATGAAAAACAATATGAGGTTATGCTCGAAAGAATTGAAGAGCTTTTACCTTTGGTGAGTAATGAAACACCTGTTACTAACCGCAATATGATTGAGCTTGTGGTAATATCCAACCTGGTTGAAGAATATGAAGAAAAATACTATCCTGTTGAAATGCCGACACTGCCAGAAATAATAAAATATGAAATGGCAGAAAGGGGTATTACCCAGAAAGAACTGGCGGAAATACTTGGGGTCAGTCCTTCACGAATCAGTGAATACATGACAGGTAAGGCTGAACCAACGCTAAAGGTGGCCAGGCTTCTCAGGGAAAAACTGGATATTGATGCTGATTTCTTACTTGGTTAGTTTTGACCTTGTTAATCAAAAATCAAGGCTGACACAGGTCCCTTTTCCTGCTTCTGATTCTACTTGGATCCGCCCCTTGTGAAGTTTCATGATCTGCCGGGAAAGACTCAAACCTATTCCGGAACCATTTTTTTACTTTAGAATAATAATCATTTAAATTTTAAAATCATGAAAAGATCATTATCAGTTTTGTTTGTCATCACATTGTTTACGTGCCTCTCATTGAAAGGGCAAACTGACTTAGCAAAGGAAGAAGCAGCAATTAAAGCTGTAATTGAAGGAGAAATTAATGCTTCTTTTAATGGTGATCATGATACTTGGGCAAATTTCTTTGTTCATGAACCCTACAATCATAACCTTTGGCCTGGTCCATGGGCCTTATATTGTACAGGTATGCTTTATTGATGATGAAGTATTTACAACCCGGGTTATATTATAACCTCTTTTTTATTAGTTTTCACCTGCATCCTGAAAGGATTGCTTCTGCTTTAAGGTTTTATAACCTTTGTCAATACTGCCGGGACTTGCAGCAGATCGTAATCATCCTGGTAAATTAAGTATTTATTATACCAGACAGGTTCAAATTTCTCTTTATATTCACGCATACCTTTAAAATGCGAGAATGATTTAATTTTTTCATACGCAAATTTCATTGACCGTTCGGTAAAAGTATGAGGGTCGTTCATACCGCTTATAGGTGCAAATCCTAAATTAATGTAGGAGAAATTCTGGGATTTCAGATAATTGAAAAGTTCAATCATAATAAAATCCATTACACCATTAGGAGCATCTTTTGTTTTTCTCATTAAATCATAAGTTGCTTCACCTTTAGCATAATCAGGAATTATATTCAGGAAAGCAATAATTTTTTCTTCTGCATTTTCAATAGTTATGATTGTCTGCTGCTTTAATTCTTCCCAATTAAACATACCTTGCGAAAATATGATTTCCTTTCTGTCAGTAAAATACAACCACTCATCACTCACTGATTTTATTTTTTGCAGGATACCATCTTTTACAGGCGGAGGATAAACTGTACTTTTATAGCCCTGCTCTTTTACTTTATTTATTGCATTACGTAAAGATTTTTTATCGCCTCCTGACAAACTAAATAGTGCCAGGTCTACAATAGCTTCCTGACCCAGGAATAGGTCCTTTTTACGAAGTTTGTGATATACTTCAAGTGATTCTTCAGGTACACGGTAATAAATACTTTTTATTCCATTTTCATAACAGTATGTGTCAAACTCGCAAATGCATTTTTGCATTTCTTTAATATTTTCTGACACAGGATTTTCAAGAACGACAGCAAAATTGCCTGATATTCGATAAGATGCAAATGCTTTACGGTTTTCTGAAAAGAAAATTAATTTGTCGTAGTATTTCTTAAAATAATCCAGCGATGAATTTCCGTATGAGTTCAGAAAGTCGTTAGCCAGAGCTAATTCTTCTGCAGAAACATTTTTTTGAGGAGTACGTGAACGAACTAAAGTGTAAATCAGGAATGCGATTGATAAGAAGCCACTAATATTAATTGAATAGACAAAGTGCTTTGCAAAAGGATCTGCCGGAATTAATTCATTACTCCCTATCAAAAAGTAGTTTTGAAGAGTGAAACGTACTGATTGAAATATATTAAAGTCAATATTAAAGTGTTTTTTATCCAGAAAATAAAATCCAATGATCCCATATAATAACACTGCTGCCGTAAATAGAAGAGAAGCCTGCAGTCCTAAATTTCTTAATTTCGGATTGGACCTGATATAATATTCTTTACGAGTTACAATCAAAACTGCCAGTACAATAAGAGCAACAACTGCTTCTTCATAATCTATGGCCTTGGTGATATGGCCAATAAATGATAAACTGCTTAAAATCACGGCGAACCACCATGCTGTCCGCAAACCTTTCAGCATGAAGGCGGCTGTAACCAATAAAAACAAACCTGCAGCCATTACAAGATAGTTGGAGACATGAATTACCTGTATTGGTAAAAATTCGCTTAATCGGATTAACCGTTCTGAAATAGCGGGAGTTAAAACAGAAACAATATTTAAAATTCCTAATCCAAACAAAAATATTGCAGGAAGAATTCGCATCAACAGTTTATTTATTTTCGAAATAAATGCCAGGATTCCTGTAAATAAAGGCGTCCAGAATTCAAAAAAGCGATATAATAAAGTAATAGAGATTGCCTCAACATTTCCAAAACCAAAACGGATTAGAATATATGTCATTGAAACTTCAATAGCACCCAGGCCGCGCAGAAAAGGTGATACAACTAAGAATATTACAGAAATAATGTACCCTATTACTGCTGCAGAAAATGAAGGATTAAAATTGAGAGCAATAATTGCGACATATAAGTGGGCTATTCCGACAAATTCAATTACTATAGAAGTAAGCACCGTTAACAGAAATTTTTTATTGTTGATTTTGTTATTCTGTAATTCACTTAAAAAAACTTCTAATGCAGGACTCAATTTTGAAAGCATTTTGTAGAAGACTCCTTTTTTCATTAAAGAACGATAACAAAGGAAAAAGGCAATGATTAAAAGCATTACAGCACCTAAAGCGTACCATTCTCCTGATCCTATTGTTCCTTGAATGAATGCATATATAAAAGCAGGGATAGCAACAATTATTACTGAGAGTATTCCTATAAACGCATATATTGAAGATGCAAAATGAATTTGTGTTTTATTAATTTCATTACTCTCAATGGCGCCTGTGAAAAAAGCAAGAGAGGAAATACCTCCTGCGGGCAAAAAAATGCTGATAAAATTCCTTTTAATGAACAGTACAATTGAGTCAATTAAAGAAACTTTACATCGTGCCGATGCAAATGCATAAACATACATTTGCCCCTGGAGAAATATATAAAAAGCAGTTAAACCAATTCCGATCAATACCCACTGCCATTTTGCAGAAATAAGCACCTTCTTTACTTCAACTAATTCTGAGCCTTCATGCTTAATAAACCAGATCCCGATGGCAAAAAAGAATACTGTAAAAATAAACTGTAGAATGATCTTCCTGTTTTCCCGCAAAAATGGCTTTGTGCGCTCCCTGAATCTGTAAGACAAAGAATCTGTAGATAATTCTCTTTTCATATTTGACTGGAAATGTTCACAGGACATAAAGTTAATGATGTTTTTCCTGTTTCGGGTTTCGATTTTAGTTTTTCGAGTTTATTTAGTTTTTAGTTATTTAGTTTTTATTTAGAGTTTCGTCTTTCGTTGTTTCGACTTTTGTTATATTCGCTCCATTCAATAATTGTCTGTGGAATTATTTCAGCGGCTGATATCTGATGGCATCCAAATGATTTATTAATGAATATTCGCATTATCATTCATTTGTTTTTATTCCCGCTTCTGTTTATTCTGAACCAGCACATTTCCGCACAGGATCCGGATCCTAAGGTCATAGATCAACTTAATGCGTATTTCGATCAGTCATATGGCCTGGATCAGAAACTGATCAGCGGTATTCAGTATTATAGTAAATATCCAAGGTCTCTTGGTAATGAATTTATGGGTGAAGGTGAATTTGCCACTGGAAGGCTGATCATGTATGGTACAGAATATAATAATGTAAATATCAGATATGATCTTTATAATCAAAGGATAAATCTTCAGTTTTATTACGACTCTTCAGCTGTAAATACAGTTATAATTGAAAGTTATAAAATTGATGAATTTGAAATGAACGGCATGTTATTCAGGAAAAGCCATTTCCCGGGATATGATACATCATTTTTCCAGATTGTTGCTGAAGGCAGGATTTCCTGTCTTTATTACTGGCACAAAAATCTCACATTGCAAACATCCCGGAGATATATATATGAATTCTCTGAACCAGGAAAAAAATCATTTCTTTTGATTGATTCAACGTT
>JBGPAO010000300.1:0-4930 GCA_041480755.1 Bacteroidia bacterium | reverse complement strand
GCATGGAGCATGGAGCATGGAGCATGGAGCATGGAGCATGGAGCATGGAGCATGGAGCATGGAGCATGGAGCATGGAGCATGGAGCAGGGAGTAAGATTACAGGGTCACAGGATTGCAAGGGTACAGGGTCGCAAGGCCATCAGTCTACCATTTAAAAATACAAAATTTACCTTGAAGTGATTTTTAAATTCAAAATCATGATAATATAATTTAATTTTATAAACGAAAACTGACCTGTTAATATCAATACCATGAAATACACAATCATTTTTCTTACCTTTTTCCTGGTTGCATGCACTTCGGAGAAACAACCAAAATACAAGGATCCTTCACTGTCCCCTGCTGAAAGGGCAAAAGATCTTGTTGGCCATATGACCCTTGAAGAAAAGGTCGCCCAGTTACATTCATATCGGTCCAGGGATACCTTGTTATTTGATAATAGCGGTAATTTCACTGGAGGTAATGACACTGAAAGACTTAATCTTGGCATGGGTTCTTTCTTCTCACCTGCCTTTTTTGATCCCTCATCTCAGAAAAGAAGCATAAACCGGATAAATAGTTTTCAAAAATACATGATCGAAAAAACCCTCCTGGGAATACCTGCCCTGATGTTCACTGAAGGTCTCCATGGGGCGATGATTCCCGGATCAACAAGTTTTCCGCAAGCAATTGGCCTTGGAAGTACCTGGGATACAGCCCTCCTGGAACAGGTATTTACTGTTGCCGCAATGGAAGCAAATGCTGCCGGAGTCTGGCAGGTTCTTTCACCGGTACTTGACCTCGCACGTGACCCGAGGTGGGGCAGAACAGAAGAATGTTACAGTGAAGATCCATACCTTGTATCCCGTTTAGGTATGGCAGCTGTTTTTGGATGGCAGGGCAGAGGGAAAACCATTGGAGAAAATCACGTTGCTGTGACCCTGAAGCATTTTGCAGGACATGGCCAGCCTGAAGGCGGCAAAAATCTTGCGCCGGTTAATTACTCTGAAAGGGATTTCCGTGAAACACACCTGTATCCTTTTGAAATGGCTGTCAGAAGGGCAAATGCACAATCACTAATGGCTTCTTATAATGAATGGGATGGAATACCGAATCATGTAAACAAAAAACTTTTAACTGATATTCTAAGAGGAGAATGGGGGTTCAATGGTTTTGTAATGAGCGATGGCGGCGGTATGGATGTCACATACAGGAATCATCTGGCAGCTGCCGATTCAGCAGAATCAGGAGTATTATCTATCATTGCCGGGATCGATTATGATCTGGGAAGCAATGGCTGTTTTACATCATTGCCGGACCAGGTTAAAAATGGTATTCTTTCAGAAGAATATATTACAAGAGCCGCTGAAAATATACTCCGGGTAAAATTTACGCTTGGATTATTCGATCATCCTTATATTGATGAAAAGCTTATTGAAAATTCCATAAATACAAAAGAACACAGGGAATTGGCGCTGAAGGCTGCCCACGAAGCAATGGTTTTACTTAAAAATGAAGGGAATATCCTCCCGCTGGATCCTGCCAAAATTAATAACCTGGCTGTTATTGGTCCCAATGCAGCGAATATTCATCTTGGGGGATATTCTTATACTCCAATGAAAGGTGTCACTGTACTGGAAGGAATACAGGATTTTGCGAAAGGAAAATTTAATGTGATTTATGCCGAAGGTTGCAAAATTACTTTGAATAAAGTATGCCACTGGCTGGTCAACGAAAAGCCAATTATAAATGATCCCGAAAATGATAAAAAGCTGATATCCGAAGCTGTAAAAGTTGCACGGCAAAGTGACGCGGTAATTCTGGTAATAGGAGAGAATGAGATAATCAACCGGGAAGCCTGGAATGAAGATCACCTTGGCGACCGTGACAACCTTGACCTGTTTGGCATGCAGAATGAACTGGCTAAAGCCATCGTGGAAACCGGCAAACCTGTGGTTGTTTTATTAATTAACGGGCGTCCCATCACCATAAATTATTTAAAGGAAAACGCTGATGCAATTATAGAATGCTGGTACCTGGGACAGGAGACCGGCCATGCAGTTTCCGATGTTATTTTTGGAAATGTTAATCCCAGCGGTAAGCTTCCGGTGACTTTTCCGCATAATGTCGGACAGCTTCCCTGTTTCTATAATAAGAAACCGACTAATCACCGTTTTTACCTTATGTCAGATCCTGCCCCTTTGTTCCCGTTTGGTTATGGATTAAGCTATACTACCTTTGAGTATGAAAATCTGAGAATAACTCCAAATGAAATTCCGGCAAATGGTACTGCAGAGGTTGAAATAAATATTACCAATACAGGGAAGACGAAAGGTGATGAAATCGTTCAACTCTATATTCACGACCTTGTAAGTCTTCCGACACGCCCTGTTAAAGAATTAAAAGACTTTAGCAGGATTTCATTGAATCCTGGTGAAACGAAGACTGTTAAATTTATCATCACACCGGATAAATTAGAGGCATTCGACCTGGAGATGAATAGGGTGGTGCAACCAGGAGATTTTGAAATAATGGTTGGAAAAAATTCAATGGAAGTCCTGACAGATACACTTAAAATAATAAAGTAATTATCTGAATGCCGGCTGTGAACCTTCACGAAGGAAATAGAAACTACCTTTTAATGAAGTAGATTCCCATGGTGTTTGGTTCCCGTCTGATATTTTTTCAATTTCCGACCTGACATTTTTAAACACATCCTCAAGTATCAGGTTTGGAACCTGAATATATTTCAGTAATGCGGTTGTATATAATCCATTTTCACCTGTACCATCTGAAGCAGTTTTTCCCGGGGCAGTCGAATAAGCAATAATTGATCCCGAAGGAGCATTCATGAAGGCCAATCCCTGTGTTTTGACACTTCTGCCGCTCCATTTTCTCTCAAATGGATTATCCCTGCAGGCATCCAGGATTATTATATTTGTTTCACATCCTGAATCTTCCATTTTACCCAGGATTCTCCCAACTTCTACGCAATCATATTCAACATCATTTTCCATATACAAATCAGCATCAACAGGTACAATATAATTATTACCATTAACTTGAATTCCATGGCCTGCATAATAAAATAATCCAATTTGATAATTTTCCAGCTTCGCACCAAATTGGTACATTGCCATCTTAACTGTCTTCTGATCAGCATCAATATATGATTGCACATCAAATCCAACCTTCTCAAGAACTTTAGCCATTGCAGTAGCATCATTCGCAGGATTCAGCAAAAATGCCCCATGCGAATATTTACTATTGCCAATAACCAGGGCCAGTCTTTTTTCTACTTTGAATTCCTGTAAAATAATAATGCGGCTTGCAGAGATCTTTGAATTGTTCTCATTTATAGCCTCAATCTTAATTTCATTATTTCCTGTTTGAAGATTAATTTCTTTTTCATATTTCACCATACAATCAGTAGATTCCTGGGGAATATTCTGTGTCCTGTCAAATGCCCACATAATTATTATTCAGAAATAGTGTAATCTGGGTAATCTTTGACATTGATTTTATGCATGCTATAACTTTAAATTTCCCGGTATTTGTAACTGCATTATCACTTGAGGGAGCCTGCCAGACAACTTCATTATCAGAAATTCTGACAGGCAGATTATAATACACTGACCTGATATCAGAAGTTGTCGTACCGGAATTGTTGGCAGCCTTAATAATTATGCTGTTATTGCCATTGCCAAGAGCTATATTGTGTTCAAGTGTTAAATTGTATTCTCCTGTTGAACCTGACCTGTATGAACTTAAATCATACTCACTGTTAACTGAATTATGATAAATTACTACACTCTTTAACTGGTTGGTGGATTGAATATATGCATGCAATGTGTAGTTCTTTACGGTACTGGTATCAATTTCCCTGAAAGGCAGCTGCCAGATTATAACAGGTTCAGTTTCAATACTTACATTCTCTGTAACCTTCCGTGTGATTTCTTCAACTGGCTGTTGATCAATTCCAATATTACTATTCCATAATTTAACAGATTTGTCATCCGACCCGGTGGCAATTAATTTACCATCCGGACTGATGTCGACAGCGTTGATTTTATCCTTATGACTGACTGTTCTGATCAGTATACCACTTTCTGTTTCGAAAAGCTTTGAAGTCCTATCTGCGGATCCACTGATAATGTATTTGCCATCAGGACTAAAACATAGTGATGTTACAGGACCCTCGTGACCAACAATGGTTTTTAATATATTCCCGTCAGCCAGACTCTATAAATAGATATTGCCATTATCATCTCCGCCAACAAGATACTTCCCATCGTGGCTGATATTTATTTCAATAACCGGATTCTTTGGACCAATAAGTTTTCTGATCATTTCTCCTTTTTCAAAATCCCACTGCAAAACCACTTTACTATTCGATCCGGTGTAAATATATTTACCATCATAACTGAAAACAATGGAATTTGCACCCTCTGAAAGTCCCTTTAAAGCTTTCACATATCTGGGAGGTGAAACGTTCCATATATCTATCGTTTCCTTATATAAACTGGTCGCCACAAAATATTTCCCGTCCGGGCTGAATGATATTGCATCAACGGGACGAGAGTGTCCTGTCTTATAAATAGACTGACCGCTTTTCATATCCCACATCATTATCTGACCTAATTTATCAATCTTCCCGCCTGCCAGTATGTACTTGCTATCAGGACTGATGCTCAGGCATGTGATCTCAAAAAGATTTGATTCATTCAGTGATTTAAAAGTCTTTGTTAATCCTCCAAGTTTATCCCATAAATAAACAACCTCATCTTTTGTATTAACTTCAAGGCATACTGCAATATACTGTCCATCAGGGCTAAAGGACAGATCAACTACTTTTTTATTGACAGGCATATTAAGTATTTGGGCCTGCATCAGATTAAATGAAAACAACAGTAAAAGGATTGCTTTGATCTTTGATTCTGTTTTCATTTT
>JBGPAO010000299.1:0-4936 GCA_041480755.1 Bacteroidia bacterium | reverse complement strand
GGATAACCGGGTACGGAGATTATATTCGTGAGACTGGTTATGCACTTAAACGGCTTGGGATAGACTTTGAAATCCTGGGTTAAGAATTCACTAGGATTCTGTGATAGATAGTTTCTTATCATTCAATAAATTCCGGGAATTTGCATCATATTGATATTATTTTCGTCTTTTAATTTATTAATACCTGTCTGCATGTTTTCCAATATCATAAAAGTTGCTATCCGAAATCTGATCAGGCATCCGGGTTACACTTTAATCAATGTCCTTGGACTTGCCATTGGTCTCGCCTGCAGTATTCTAATTCTTCTTTATATCAAAAATGAGGTAACGTATGACCGTTTTCATCTGAAGGCTGACCGGATATACAGGATCGGCGTCAGGGGACAGATGCCGGGTAATGAATTGAACCAGGCCGTTACTGCTGCTCCGATGATGGAGGCACTACTCAATGATTATCCTGAAGTGGAAATGGTTACACGGATCGGTGAATTTGGCGGCTGGCTGGTAAATTATGAAGATAAAAAATTCAATGAGAATGCAGAGACTTTCAAGTTTGCAGATTCAACATTTTTTGAGCTGTTCGATTTCAAACTTCTGAAAGGAGATCCAAAAACTATCTTAACAAGGCCCCGGACTCTTGTAATGACTGAATCTGCAGCCAGGAAATATTTCGGTAATGAAGACCCAATTGGTAAAACCCTGAGAATTGAACAGGACACTATAATATATGAAGTAACCGGTCTAATGGAAAATGTTCCGGTTAATTCTCATTTTCATTTCGATATGCTGGGAGCATTGTGTACGATAAGTCAAAGCCGCAGTACAAATTGGGTTAATCATAATTATTATACCTATATTTTACTGGCACCAGGAACAGATCCGGAAGAATTTACCGCACTGATGAGAAATATGGTGACCAAATATGTTGGCCCTCAGATTGAACAATTCCTTGGAATAAACCTTGAACAGTTCGAGGCAGCCGGAAATTCTTTCGGGTACTTCCTTCAGCCTCTTCCGGATATCCACCTTCATTCCAATCTCCAGGTCGAAATTGAACCAAACGGAAATCCTGCTTATGTATATATATTCTCAATTATTGCCATCCTTATCCTGATTATAGCCTGTATTAATTTCATGAACCTTGCTACTGCGGAATCCGCATCCAGAGCCAGGGAAGTCGGACTCAGGAAGGTTGTGGGATCACAGAGATCATACATTATAAGTCAGTTCCTTACCGAATCAGTATTCCTGAGCTTTATATCCCTGATCGTTGCCGTTATTCTTGTATACATTTTGCTGCCTCAATATAACAATCTGATCCGGCTTGACCTGGATTTTGATATTTTTAAGAATTTCTATATCATACCTTTACTAATTCTTCTGTCTATTCTTGTAGGTCTGCTGGCTGGGTCATATCCTTCCTTTATTCTTGCATCATTTAATCCGGTGACGGTTTTAAAAGGAGATTTACTCAAAGGATCAGGCAAAAGTCTGCTGCGCAGCATCCTGGTTATAATACAATTTACTGTGGCAATTGCTATTCTGATGGGAACAACTGTTGTTTACAGGCAATTAAGTTATATGCAGAAAAAAGACCTCGGATTTGATAAGAATAATGTCCTTGTAATACTTCGGTCCGATGCCCTGGGAGACCGGATCGATGCATTCAAGCAAGAGTTGGAGAAACAGGCAGGAATTATCAGCGTTGGCAATTCATCACACATTCCTTCGACTACTTTCTGGAATAATGTCCACTGGCTCGAAGGTCAGGATCGCAGTATAACGTATTTAATTATGACAGCTTATGTCAGCTGTGGATATCCCGAGGCACTTGGACTTGAATTGAAAGAAGGGCGATTCTTTTCACCAGAAATGCCGACCGATACCTTTGCTGTTATAATTAACGATGCAACAGTGAAATCTCTTGGACTTAATGATCCCCTTGGCACACGCTTCGTTGAACCCGGAGAAACACCTGCACAGGATGAATTTTTACCGGTTATAGGGGTAGTAAAGGATTTCCATTATGAATCCATGCATGAAGATATACATCCTATGATATTCCATTTCATGCGGGGTAACTGGGAAGGATATATTACTGTAAGACTTGAAGGAGGAGACATTCCAAAAACCATAGATTTCATTAAGAAGACGTGGGAGGATTTCAATCAGCGCTATCCTTTTGATTATTTCTGGCTGGATGATAAATTCGAAAAGTTATTTGAACCAGAAAGACGTACCGGGCAGATTCTTTTTGTGTTTTCTATACTCTCGATTTTTATTTCATGTCTTGGATTGCTGGGATTGATTTCATTCAACACAGCCCAGCGAACCAAAGAGATTGGGATCCGAAAAACAGCAGGTGCTTCCACCGGGATTATTATGTATTTACTATCAAGTGAAACAATAAAATTACTGGCCATATCGGCTGTCTTTTCAATCCCTATGTATTTTGGAATCAACAAGTGGCTGCAGAACTTTGCTTATCGTGGCGATTTCAATCCGGGCCTCTTTGTCCTGTACTTGATAATCATTACGATCATTGTTCTATTAATTGCCTTAGTAACAGTCAGCTACGTATCTTATTCGGCCGCAACAAGAAATCCCGCCGAGAGTTTAAGGACGGAATAGGGGGAAATAGTTCCGGGTTCCGCAGACTAGTTGACTTTAGCCCTTTCTACCTTCCTTACGGATTTCCTTCAACTCTTTCAATATTTCCTGAAGCAAGAAGTCCTGGGAATACCTTGGAGCTTCTGCTGTTGTAAGGGGAGTATCACCCAGGAGGGGATGCAGGGTTCTTATTTTAGTTCTCAACTCGGCGTGCAGGGAATCAAATTCCGATAATCCGCCGAGAACTCCTTCATACATTGATGGTGATTGTGCCGATTTGCCTGCGGTTTGTATTTTGATTGATCCTATCTTAAGTGCCCGGTCATAAAGTGTTCTCACAAGCGCAAAATCCGTTATTGCCCGAAAAGGGATATTCTGAATAGTTTTTGTCAATACACCTTTATGAATTGAGACCCGGTCGTCGTAAATTACATATTGCAGATTCTTAATCCACAGAAACATAATAGGCCAGCTTATTGCCCATATAACAAGGATGGTACCAGCGAAAATGATCCAGAGGATGATCACTGCTTTTGAGGGATTGCCTGTAAGGACAAAAATCAGGGACATAATTCCTGCTATTAAAAGGAGACCCCCGGTGATTGTCAGCATTATCCATGTGGCTTTGACCAAGTATTTTTGGTCTGGTTTTATTGTTTTTTCCATTATTTAGATTATTTATTATTTCTTACTTAAAGATATTAAAAATTAGAGACTTCATCCACATAAAAAGAATCGCCCTGACTCCACATCAAGGCGATTTTTTTTAAAATTAACACTTATCTATCCCTCTTTCACTCTTCACTCTTCACTCTTCACTGCTCACTGTTCACTCTCCTCATTCCAGTCCAAAAGCATAGAACACAGTGCCGGGATAATTCTCATAGATCCCTTCCAGCATAATACCTCCTTTTGCACTTTTCAGTTCCTTCCTAAGGTCATTGACAGAAGTAATTTTAGTCTTGTTAACGCCGGTAATAATAAATCCTTGTCTCATATCTGTCTGACTTTTCAGAACACCATTTTGAAGTTCTTTTACAACAGCGCCCCCTTCAATTCCCAGTTTCTTTGCCGTGTTTGCATCAAGATCTTCAAAAGTTGCACCCAGAACATCAAGAACATCAAGTTTTTCCTTTTCGACTAGTTTCTTCAGCCCTTTCTGGTTTGCAAGGGTAATTGAATAAGTGAATTCTTTTCCTTTCCTGTTTACCACAACATCGACATTGTCACCCGGACGATGCGTTCCAATTTTTTCAAGAAGATCGGCAGATTTAGCGATCGGTGTCTCATCAACTTTTACAATAACGTCGCCAACTTTGATTCCTGCCTCAGCAGCAGAGCTGTTTTCACTCAGGCTGTCGACATATGCGCCTTCATTAATCTCAAGATTTTTCTCCTTCGCAAGGTCTCCGTTAACATCACGAATCATTACTCCCAGGTAAGCCCGTTGAACCATCCCGTATTTCATAATATCCTCAACTACCTTGCTTACTATGTTTGAAGGTATTGCAAAACCATATCCCATATATGATCCGGTTAAACTGGCTATTGCAGTATTGATACCAATCAGTTCCCCGTTCAGGTTTACAAGCGCTCCTCCGCTGTTGCCCGGATTGATTGCAGCATCGGTCTGAATGAAAGCTTCGATTGCTGATTTATCATTGATGATATTTATATTCCTGCCCTTTGCGCTTATAATACCTGCTGTAACGGTTGAGTTAAGGTTAAATGGATTGCCGATTGCCAGTACCCATTCGCCAACCTCGACATTGTCAGAATTTGCCAGCGGCAGTGCTTGCAAAGCCCCGTTTTTAATCTGAATTAAAGCAATATCTGTTGATGGATCTGTACCGATGATTTTTGCCTTATATACCTCATTATTATACAGGGTGACTTCAATATCATCAGCATCCGCGACAACGTGATTATTTGTAACAATGTACCCATTGCTGTTGATGATCACACCCGATCCGGTGCCCTCCTGAACATACGGCTCTGCCTGTTTCCTTTGCTGCCTTTCCTGGTTGGGGTCTCTGAAGAAAAATTTAAAAAAGTCATCCCCGAAAGGATCTCCGAATTGATCAAAATAATTAGACTGTTCCCTGGCAGAAATCTTATGTATGGATTTAATGTGTACAACAGAATTCATGACTTCCTTTGAGACTTCCGTAAAATCCAGCGGTACCAGTTCACCGCTTTCCCTGACAGAATAAACAGCTCTTTGAGCCGGTAAACTATTCTGGCCTTTAGAAACTGTCAATTCATTTTTGTTCATCCCGGTTATCATAAAAACCGCGATAGTAAGTGCGCTTCCTATTATTGAAGC
>JBGPAO010000298.1:0-4937 GCA_041480755.1 Bacteroidia bacterium | reverse complement strand
CGATAAAATTACCAATCATGATATCATCTGAGTCGCCTGATAAATATATGTGAGCCAGGAAATTCAACTATTATTCTGCCGTAATTATTAAACCTATAAAGTTAGTTATGTTAACAGAACGGAGATTAATTAATTATTATTTTCTTTAACATATTCAGGTTCATTTAAAAGTATAACTTTGTGAATTCTTAGAAAATTTGTCCTTTCAAAACGTGAATTATGACCAGAAAGAATGTTATTATCATTGGTGCTGCAGGCAGGGATTTTCATAATTTCAATACCTGTTTTCGTAATAATGAAAACTATAATGTAGTTGCATTCACAGCTGCTCAGATCCCTGACATCGACGACAGAAAATATCCGGCCCAGCTTGCCGGGAAACTCTATCCCAATGGTATTCCAATTTATGCCGAAGCAGAATTAACCGGACTGATACGTGAATTTAATGTAGACGATTGTGTTTTTTCATACAGTGATATACCCTACCAGAGGGTTATGTCTGTCAGTGCTATAGTTAACGCAGCAGGTGCAAATTTCATCCTTCTCGGAGGAAAGGAAACGATGATTAAAAGTACAAAGCCTGTAATAGCTGTTGGTGCAATTCGGACCGGGTGCGGTAAAAGCCAGACTTCAAGGAGGATAATTGAGATCCTCATGAAACAGGGGATTAAAGTGGTGGCAATCCGCCATCCGATGCCATATGGGAATCTCATTGACCAGAAAGTTCAGCGTTTTGCTGAAATTTCAGATCTGAATAAACACAAATGCACAATAGAGGAAATGGAAGAATATGAACCTCATATTGTGAGGGGAAATGTGATTTACGCTGGCGTTGATTACGAATCAATTCTCCGTGAAGCAGAAAATGATCGGCGTGGTTGTGATATTATACTCTGGGATGGGGGTAACAATGATTTTCCATTTCTGAAACCCGATCTGATGATAACTATCACGGATCCTCACAGGGCGGGACATGAGCTGCGATATTATCCCGGGGAGGTCACGCTCCGAATAGCGGATGTCGTAATCATAAATAAAATTGATACTGCCGAAAATAATGCCATTAAGGAAGTACGGGCAAATATTGAAAAAGTGAATCCTGGTGCAGTAGTAATAAACGGTGCTTCTCCAATAAGAGTAGATGATCCTTCGGTAATTCAGGGTAAAAAAGTACTGGTAATTGAAGATGGACCGACCCTGACGCATGGTGAGATGAAAATCGGAGCCGGCATAGTAGCTGCCCGGAAATTTGGCGCCGCATCACTGGTAGACCCAAGACCTTTTATAGTTGGCAGATTAAAAGAGACTTTTAAAATATATCCGGGGATAGGAACCCTTCTGCCTGCCATGGGATATGGTGAGGAACAGCTCAGGGATCTGGAAACCACTATCAATAATACCGATTGTGATTCGGTTATAATTGGTACTCCAATTGACCTGAACAGAGTGATCAAAATCAAAAAACCAAATACAAGGGTTTACTATGATCTTGAGGAGATTGGAAAGCCAGATCTGGAGGAGGTTTTAAGCGATTTTGTTAAAAGAATTCATCTGAGATAAAAACTCTAAACTCTAGAGGTTTTAGTTTTTAGAGTTTAGATTTTCCCAAGGCCAACCTCTCATTAATTTTCCTCGTTTCTTCTTCGAAACCAGGCTTTTTAAGCAGTGCGAACATGTTTTTCTTATAGGCCTCCACTCCCGGCTGGTTGAATGGATTGACGCCAAGGAGGTAACCACTGATTCCACAGGCCTTTTCAAAGAAATATATTAATTCACCGAGTGAATATTCATCCAGTTTTGGAATTTCAATCCGGATATTTGGCACACCCCCATCCACATGGGCCAGTATGGTTCCAAGTTCTGCCATCTTATTGACCTCATCAACTCTCCTTTTTGCAAGGAAATTTAGCTGGTCAAGGTCCTCTTTTTCCTCAGGGATACTTAAAGTGTGATTGGTTTCTGCAATTGAAATGATAATCTCGAAAATATTTCTTGTGCCTTCCTGGATATACTGTCCCATGGAATGCAGGTCCGCTGTAAAATTAACGCTGGCAGGAAAGATTCCCTTATGCTCTTTTCCTTCGCTTTCTCCGTAAAGCTGTTTCCACCATTCCGAAAGGTAAATAAGTTTGTTGTTATAATTTGCCAGGATTTCAGTGATTTTCCCATTCCTGTAAAGTGCATTCCTGGTGGCTGCATATATTGCAGAAAGATTCTTTTCAAACGGTACGTCAAGGGCTGTTTCTTTTTCCATAGTCCGGGCACCGTTTATGAAATCCCTTATATTATAACCTGCCGCTGAAATAGGCAGTAATCCTACCGGTGTCAGGACTGAATATCTTCCCCCGGTGTCATCAGGAATAACAAAAGATTTGAATTCTGACTGGTCAGCCATCGTACGTAACGCTCCTCTTTTTTTGTCGGTGATGGCAATAATCCTTCTTCCGGATTCCCTTATCCCGACTTTTTTCTGAAGGTGATTCCTCAGTATCCTGAATGCGATAGCCGGTTCAGTAGTTGTTCCTGATTTTGAAATGACGATGATCGAATAGTCATTTTTATCAAGGATTTCCATCAACTCAACCAGGTAATCTTCACCAATGTTCTGACCTGCAAAAAGTACTGAAGGATTTTTTTCTCCGGAGTTAAAATATTCAAAGTTATGACTCAGAGCTGTAATAATGGCTTTAGCTCCGAGATATGATCCGCCTATTCCAACCACAACTACAACTTCTGATATTTTCCTGAGATCAGCTGCAGCTCCCTCAATATCGCTGATATATTCTTCAGTAATTCTTGATGGAAGATCAACCCATCCTGTAAAATCGCTTCCGGCACCTGTTTTGTGATGAAGAGCTTTGAGATTACTCATAGCTTCATCTTTATACAGCAATATCTTTTCTTTAGGGACAAACGGATAGACATTAGTAATATCAAGCTTTAATCCGGCCATAGTTCAAATTAGTTTAAGTAGTTGGACAAAAATAATCAGGAAAATTCAGATTGTTGTGAGCCACTGCCAGCAGACCTTTTGCGGCAACTCCATAAGGACAGGCATCCTGGCAGTATCCGGGGCATGATTCACATATTTCGGCTTTAGCGGATTTGAGGCTTTTGTAAAGTCCCATAGCATGTTTCTGATCGCCTTTCTTCTGATAATAATAATTATAACGCAGGATAGTGTTTACCGGGACCTTGTAGGGACATGCACTTTCACAGAGATTACATCCGATGCGGCAGTTAAGGTAACCGAAATTATCCCTGTAATGATCAAGTAAATCAGCCTGAAATGATTCCAGTTTTTTACCTGAAAGCTTTAATAAATTTTCTACATCCGTGATATTTCTGAAGTCGATGCAGGTAGTGTGGGCTTTTGGATTTGAAAGAACAAATAATTGTGCAGCTATTGTCAATTCCTCGCTGTTTTTGGCAGCGTACTTTTTAAAATATTCTTTTGCGTATTCATTCTGTTTCAGGTATTTATCATGAAATACAGTATAATACTCAGGAATTGTATCTCCTTTTTCTTCCATTTTTTTTACATATCCATCCAGGATTTCATATATCATTACCGGATTTGATTTTATGATCGACGTCCCAATACCATTTTTCGCGCAGGCATCAAGAACGAGCTCTGCCTGTGGGGCATTCATAAAATTGTACGTCATTTGGATAACATCAAATCGCCCATCTTCAACTGCAGTCAAAAGCACCTTATCAATGGTTTCTTCGGGATCTGCAAGATGGGCACTGCCATGGCATGATAAACCGGTAAATCGCACTCTGCCTTCAGCTTTTAATTGTACCATGGCAGCATGGTAGTTTTCTTCTTTAACATGTTCAGATTTAGTAACCTCATGAATCCCAAGACAATCTATATAATCAGTCTCAAGTCTCTCAAGGGCTTTTCTAACCCGGTTAAGAACATCTTCCTTTCCATTAAATTTCTTCTCTTCAGAATAGATCTTTGAATTGATGAATATTTTTTTCCGGTCAAATTCCTTCAGTACTTTTCCTATTAACCTTTCATTATTGCCATTATCATAATCTTCACCGGTATCTATGAAATTCACACCAGCATTAAGAAGAGCCTTCAACAATGTTTCATTTCGGGGCGAACCTGAACTGATATCCGATACCTGGAATCCGGTACGCCCAAGCATACGGAATTCTTTAATCGCAGGCATTTCAGGATCCCTGTCTTCAAAATCTGTCAGAAGTGTTTTCCTGTCGGGGATCATCCCGGCTCCAATTAATCCAATAGATGAATTTCTGATAAAATTTCTGCGGCTCAGTCTGGAATTCTTCATAAGATTATTATTAAAATATCCGGGCGCATAATATGTCGAATCGGTCGTTTATGTATCAGGATTCAACACTTCTTATTATTTCAATTCATCCTCCCAAGGTTTATACCAGAACCCTGCGACTTTATTTGCTTCATCCATAACAACCCTGATTTCCGGTTTAACTGTGTTATTGCCGAATATACCTTTCAATCTGACAATAGTCATGTTCTGTGGGCCTGCATATTGCCAGCTTTCAGCATATTCAAGGGATTTGTAGTCGCCGTATTTGCTCTGCATATCATTATAAACTTGCTTTTGCAGTTCGGGTGTAAAGCTCTTACTTAAAACTTCGGTTGCATTGGCCTGGAATTCATAAGTCTTTCCATCTCTGGCAGCACATAGATAACTGTCAGCAAAATTTTTTGCCAGCTTAACCTTGTTTTGGTCAACCTTATCTTCAGACAATTTCTCATATCCCTGACTGAAAGAGGGTGAGACAATGAGAATAGAAGCAGCAATTAATAAAGCGTTTTTTAATTCTATCATGGTTTTTAGGATTTAAATAGTTTTAAATAAAGCTACTAATTTACACATAAGCTGATAAACTAATTACCTGATAATTCATTAAACCAATATTTTCACTAATTT
>JBGPAO010000297.1:0-4937 GCA_041480755.1 Bacteroidia bacterium | reverse complement strand
TTGCACTTCTTGAAAAGCAGAGGTGCATTGCTGAAAACTGGGAACAAATTGACGTAAAATCAGGCTTCAGCCCGGACAACATACGGAATGTGATGTTTGCGGGTGATATCAAAATTGGTGTGTTCAATGATACTGTCGAAATAGAACCCGGTATTATAAAGCATTCCGGCATTTATGATAGCTGTATCATGAACTGTTCTTTTGGCGACAATGTATACATTTCCAATGTTGATAACCTCGTCAGATATAATATTGAGAATAATGTAATTATTGAAAATGTCAATACGCTTGCAGTCTCCGGTGAAAACACTTTTGGCAACGGAACAGAAATAGACATAATAAATGAGAAAGCAAACAGGACTCTTTTGATATATGATCAGCTTACCGCGCAAATTGCTTACATGTTCGTTTTTTACCGGCATGACAGGGAGATGATTCACCGCATGGAAGAAATGATTAATAAATATGTTGATTCAAAAAGGTCAGATCAGGGAGTCATCGGGGAGGGTGCCAGGATATTGAATACACGAACGATTCGCAATGTTAACGTGGGAGAGTATGCTCTGATATCAGGGACGACTCATCTTGAAGATGGTACTATTTCCTGTAATAAAAGTGATCCCGCAGTTGTAGGAGATGATGTTATTGCAATAAAATTCATTATTCTTTCAGGATCGGTTGTAGATTCCGCGGCGTATCTTGAAAAATGTTTTATTGGACAGGGAGTAATAATAGGCAGGATGTTCTCTGCGGAAAACTCAGCTTTTTTTGCCAACTGTGAAGCATTGAATGGTGAGGCTTTGAGCATTTTTGCCGGACCTTATACGGTTTCACACCATAAATCAACTCTGCTGATCGCAGCTCTCTATTCTTTCTTTAATGCCGGCAGTGGTTCGAACCAGAGTAATCATATGTACAAACTGGGACCCGTTCACCAGGGTATTATTGAAAGAGGAGTGAAAGCCGGCTCTTTTTCATACTTTATGTGGCCATCAAGAATTGGTGCTTTTACTATTGTTATCGGGAAACACTTTGTCCAGATAGATACGTCTTCTTTTCCCTTTTCTTATATGGTTGAATCCGGAGGTAAAAGCTTATTGCTGCCGGCTGTAAATCTCTTTACGGCAGGAACTATGCGTGACAGTTCCAAATGGCAGCCACGTGACCGCAGGAAGGATAAGCATAAACTGGACCTTATCAGTTTTGATTTATTTAATCCGGCAATAATCAGTAATATCCTGGAAGGACTAAGTATTTTAAAAAAGATTGATGAGGAAGTTCCGCCCGATCAGGAAACAGCTGATTATAAAGGTGTTAATATAAGACGAAAAAACCTGGATCAAAGTATAAACCAGTATAAAAATGCAGTAAAAATCTTTATCGGTGACGAGATTATCAAAGTTCTGGAAAGTGTGGGAGATACAGCTACTTTCGAAGAAATCCGTAAATCCCTCACCTCAAACGGAATTGGAGTTTCCGACAGATGGACAGATATGGCTGGCATGGTTACACCAATGTCTGCGGTTGAGGAGCTGATATCTGATTTAAAATCACATAAGACTGAGACAATAAATGATCTCGAAGGAAGCCTGCAAAAAATCCATAATAATTATAATGTTTATGCCTGGAGCTGGTGTGCAAAACTGATCAGGGAGTTCTATAAAATTGAGCTGAATAATATTAAACCCGATGAATTGATAATGATTATTACTGAGTGGAAGGAGAGTCTCAAAAAACAAACTGAATCAATTATACTGGATGCCGGAAAGGAATACGATGAAAAGCGCAGGATCGGTTACGGAATTGATGGGGATGAAAAGGTAAGGGATGCAGACTTTGATGCAGTGCGCGGTTTATTTGAAGAGAATAAATTCATAATTGAAACGAAAAATGAATTCGAGAAAAAGTTGGTGAAATGGAAAAGAATAACCTCATTGATAAATAAAGTAAGTTAATAGAATCACCTGAAAATAAATCACTATGGAAGTTTTAGAAATAAAACCTCTGAAAAATTGCAAATTCTCATGCATTTCCCTTGGTGAAATAATGCTAAGAATGGATCCCGGTGAAGGAAGGATCAGAACAACACGTGAATTCAGGGTCTGGGAAGGAGGTGGTGAGTACAATGTCGCCAGGGGACTGAGAAAATGTTTTGGCTTACCTGCTTCTGTGATCACAGCATTTGCAGATAATGCCGTTGGAAGGCTTGTTGAGGATTTTATCATGCAGGGTGGGGTGGATGTTTCTCTGATCAAATGGGTACCCTATGACGGGATTGGAAGGACTGTGCGAAACGGTCTTAATTTTACTGAGAGAGGATTTGGGATCCGTGGTGCCCTCGGGGTCAGTGACAGGGGAAATACGGCAGCATCTCAACTAAAAAAAGGTGATTTTAACTGGGAACATATATTTGGGGAGATTGGATCTCAATGGTTTCATACCGGAGGTATATTTGCCGCCCTTTCGGGTACTACAGCTGAAGTTATTGAAGAAGCAATGATCACTGCAAAGAAATATGGTACCATAATATCGTACGATCTCAATTACAGACCGTCACTCTGGAAATCAATAGGCGGAAAGGAAAAGGCGCAGGAGGTGAATAAAAGTCTTGCAAAATATGTGGATGTAATGATCGGTAATGAAGAGGATTTTACAGCATGCCTTGGGCTTGAGGTGGAAGGTGGGGATGAAAATCTTATGGTACTTAATACAGACAGTTATAAAAAAATGATTCTGAAGGCAAAACGGGAATATCCCAATTTAAAAGTGATTGCCACAACTCTTCGGACAGTAAAAACAGCAACAATAAATTCCTGGGGTGCTGTATGCTGGTCGGGGGATAAATTTTATGAAGCTCCGTTAAGGGAAAACCTCGAGATATTTGACCGTGTCGGAGGCGGAGATAGTTTCGCTTCAGGATTAATTTATGGATTAATCTCATCAAATGATCCCCGGAAAGCAGTAGATTATGGTGCTGCCCATGGGGTCCTCGCAATGACTACACCGGGAGATACCTCCATGGCTACGCTTGAGGAAGTTGAAAAACTGGTACATGACAAATCCTCAAGAGTTGAGAGATAAAATAAGATAACAGGCTAAAATCATACGCAATTATGACGGGACGCGAAATAATCAGGAAGTCTTTCCGGCTTGAATCTGTGCCACGCATCCCCTGGGTTCCGTTTGTTGGAATACACGGAGGGAATCTGATAGGAGTCTCAGCAGAAGAGTACCTGAAATCATCTGCCAATATCGTTTCAGGGATTGATAAGGTAGTTGATTTATATAATCCTGATGGCATTCCGGTAACATTTGATCTGCAGATTGAAGCAGAAGCCCTGGGATGCAGCCTGGTGTGGAGTGATCAAAATCCTCCTGCAGTAATTTCCCATCCATTAGCTGGTGAAAAAACACTGAATGATCTGAAAATTCCAGGTCCGGATGATGGCAGAATAGGCCTGGTGATTGAAGCAGCCAAACGTATCCGTGAAAAACACCCTGATCTGTCTCTTTATGGATTAGTCACAGGTCCTTTCACCCTTGCCCTTCACCTTTTAGGGACTGACATTTTCACGAAAATGTTTGAAGATGAAAGCGCTATTAAAGAGCTTATGAATTTTACCATGGAGGTCGGAAAGGCTATGTCTGGATATTTTCTGAAAGCTGGTTGTGATGTTATTGCGGTTGTTGATCCAATGACCAGCCAGATTGGTCCGGACCAGTTCAGGCAATTTATAACAGATCCGGTTGCTGACATATTCGCATTTATCAAAAAAAATAATGGCCTGAGTTCATTTTTTGTATGTGGTTACGCGCAGCAGAATATAGAAGCGATGTGTGAATGCAAACCTGATAATATTTCAATTGATGAAAACATTCCCCTGGATTGGGTGAGGGATATCTGCCTTGACCGTAAAATAAGTTTCGGCGGCAATCTGAAACTTACAGTAGTATTATTAATGGGATCCCCTGAAGATTGCCAGAAACATGCACTTGAATGCATGGACCTGGGCGGGACAAAAGGATACATTCTGGCACCCGGTTGTGACCTGCCTTTAAATACGCCTGTTGAAAATTTAAAGGCCATATCTGCCATGGTCCATGATTCATATGCCAGGGATGTGGTAAGAGCCATTAAGAAAAGGCCTGAGGAAATCCTTTTGCCTGACATGAAAGATTATGGCAAAGCTGATAAAGTAATTGTCGACATAATTACGCTGGATTCCGAATCCTGTGCTCCATGCCAGTATATGGTCGAGTCAGTTAAAAGAGTTGCCCCTGAATTTGAAGGTATTGTTGAATGGAGGGAGCATTCGATCAAGAAACTGGATGCCGTTAATTTCATGAGTGCCCTTATGGTTAAAAATATTCCGACAATCTGCATAGATGGGAAAATTGCATTTGTTTCGAAGATCCCGCCAAAGCACGACCTTATCAGGGCTATACAGGAGAGGATTAATGAAAAGCTCAGGCTAAAGATCAGGATGAAGAAAGGGGAGGTATTGATTCTTGGAAAGACCAAAAATGAATGCAAACTATTGGAAGACAAATTGAAAGAGGTTATTACTGAGTTGGGGCCAACAGTTACTTACAGGATTATTACAGATAAAAATGAAATTATGTCATATGGAGTTGTTCAGACTCCCTCAATAATTGTAGCTTCCTATAAAACAAAATCACAGGGCACAGATCCGTCGATCGAAATTCTTAAAGAGTGGGTGAAAGAGATTCTATAGCCGTGAATCGTGAATCGTGAATCGTGAGTCGACATTGATTAATCACAACTGAAGCACAACTGAATCACCAACGACTTGTCAAGTCTTATAATATTGATTTCCTTATTCGGAATGCAGTTTAACATCTACGCTTAAGGATAATAAGAAACCAGGATCACAAGGCCTGGTTTTTTCAAAAAACTACTAATTGTGATTTTTTTT
>JBGPAO010000296.1:0-4952 GCA_041480755.1 Bacteroidia bacterium | reverse complement strand
TGGAATAATTATGGAAAGTAAGTTGCTCCGGCCAGTCATAAACTATAATTTATGATAGAGAATCCTAGTTCCATTTAACATCATTGACAAGTCTTGATTGATATGTAATAATCTGTAAAAAGATACTGCGAATAGTACTGCGTTCTATTTCAGTTAAATCTTGTGCTGAGATTATATTTTTAGGTGTCTCGTTTTCGAGAAGCGCAGAAATCTGACGTTTAAACCGAACACTCATCAGAAAATCATAAGCATGAATAATCTCTTCAAATTCCGCCTTTTCAAGTTCTCCTTTTTGAAATATCTTTTCAAGCCTCAGGATAGTGTTAGATTCCGAAATCCTGTGATATAATGAATAAATCCTCGCAAAATCCGTGATTGGCATAATTCCTGTCTTCAGATCCATGACTTCTGTTTTTGCTGATGGGGAACCAGTGGTTGCAGACTTGAAGATATTCACAGGCATTTTATATTTGAGCGTATCATCTGCAAGCCTTTTATAGAAATCTGCCCGGTCGTAAGTGGTTTTATCAATATGGGTCTTTAACTGAGTGGCATATTGCGGATCGCCAAAAACTGTTCTGAAATCGAAGAAAATTGATATCCCGAGAGATCCATTTATTGATTCATTAGTGATCCAGTTTGTGAAATAATCTTTCCATTTCGAAACAGGTTGACACCACTGAGGATTTCCGGCCATTATTTCTCCTTCACAATAATTATAGCCGATCCTGTCAAGCCAGAGGTTGATCTTTTGACCAAGATATAGGAAATACTTATTGATATCAGCCATCTTTTCATATGGAACATCTTCATAGACGATAGCATTGTCCTGATCTGTAACAAGCGTCTGCTCCCTTCTTCCTTCACTTCCAAGAGCCAGGAATGCAAAATTGACGGGAGGTTTGCCCATTTCTTCAATAGCGAATTCCACAACCCTTTCAGTGGTTGCATCTGTCATAGTACTTATCAGATGGGTAATATTCTGAATTCTTGCACCACTGTCAAGAAGTGTTTTTACAAGTCCGGGTATCTTATTATGAATGTTTTTTAAGGTTAAAATTGTCTTTGCACTTTTAATTTCATTGATCAGGTATGAAATTGAATTTCTCTGTACATCAATCAGATCTTTGTTGCTAAAAATGCCTACAATCTCTCCCTTTCTGTCAGCTACTGCTAAATGGGAAATTCCCTTCTCTTTAACGAGCAAAATTGCTTCAAACAGCAAAGCCTGATTAGAGATTGTAACAACCGGGGAACTCATAATCTCAAAAACCGGTTTTTCAATAGGAAATTCACCGGCTACTACCCGGTTTCTGAGATCTGTATCAGTTATGATACCAATATTTTTCCTGTCATCCTGTATTATAAGCACAGCATCATGATCATTTCTGCTCATAAGGGTAGCAGCTTCAAAAACAGTCTGGTTCATATGACATCGGATAGGCTCTTTCATAAATGAAGTAACAGGCAGGTTCATTAAAAGCAGTGAAGATTGTAATTCATCCGACAGAACATCTTTTTCCATCCCCAGCTGTTCCTTACGGCTCATATCCCTGGTAATGAAAATTATTCCTTCCTTTTCGAGATATTTTATGGCTGAGGCCATTACTATTACATCTCTTTTCTTCCCATCCTTTGAAATAACCTGTGATTCGAAACTTGTAGTTTTTCCCGATTCATCCAGGATTTTTTCAAGCTTGTCCTGAGAGAAGTCAGGATCTGACTTCTTAACAAATATATCATTGAAATTCAGCTGTGAAAGTTCCTTCTGGGTATATCCAGTCATGGCCAGGAAGATAAGGTTGGAGTAGACAAACTTGCCATCGATAAACATTGCAGTGCCATCAGGTGATGTTTCTACAAGAGCTTCGTATTTTTCTTTTGATTTCTTTAATTCCTCCTCAGCAAGGGCGCGTATCTTCTCACTTTTAAGACTTTGTCTGATCAGCGAAACAAGCAATAAACTGATAACCAGGAAAATGGCCCCGGATATAAGACCCAGTCGAATCTTAATATGGATTATTTCTTTTTGAATATCCTCGATATGAATGCCGGTACCTATTATCCAATTCCATGGTTCAAATAATTTTACAAAGGAAAGCTTGGGAATTATCCTGGACGTATCGGCCATTTCTTCCCAGAGGTATTCGGAATATCCCTCACCTTCTTTTTTAGCGATATTAATAAATTCGAGGAAAATTGCTTTACCATTCGGATCTGTATAATAATCAAGGTTTTTCCCTATCAGGTCTTTACGGTAAGGATGATAAATCATTACTGGTTGGAGATCGCTAATCCAGAAATAACCTTTATTATCAGTTCCATACCTGATTTGACCGATCGCGTTTATGGCTATTCTTTTAGCTTCATCGGTACTGATTATCCCTGAATCTGCCTGATTTTTAAGTTCATTGGAAAAATCAATTGCCTGCAGGGTGAGTTCACGTATAAGCTCACGTTTCTTTTGAAAAAGCTGGTTCTCGAAATAGGGCAGGATGAATACAAGCATCAGTACAACAAACAGGGCAATAGTTAATAATGCAGGAAGGAAGTAATTAATAATATATCTGAAACGTATTCTGTTATCGCTCATTTCACTAGATCTTTTTCAGATGGATTACAAAGTTAACTTAATTGTTTAAAGATGACGTTAGTTTTAAGCTGCTTAATATGAAACTGTTTAAGGTTTAAAGCTGAATTACATCCAGCTCAGGAATTTCAGTATCAAAGATCATTAAACCGTTTTTGCTGTCACCCCGGGTAACAGCGGGACCTAAAATAACCTGGGGTATAGAATCAAGTTTCGATTTTCCAAAGAAATTATATCTGAAATGATCCCTTGAGGTAACAGAATATCCCTGGAGATGTGCATGTCCTGCAATACCCAGCAGACATTTATTTGATTTCATAAATTTCAGATGCGGTCTGAAATGCTCAATTGTATCCGGGAAAAATTTTGAAGAGCCGGTAAGATCAGGATAAAGGAAATGAGTAAAAAGAATAGAAAATCTATCGCAGTCCATAATGTAAGTCTCAGGAAGCGTGGAGAGGAAATCGATATTGTCTGCCAGTATTGGCTCATCCACCTCATCATCATAAAGCCATATTGAATTATTCGAAAAATTCGTCCTTTCTTCCAGGTTAAGCTTAAACCAGTTATCAGGATATTTTCTTTTCCTGAGATATTCCGGTAATCGCATTGACCAGTACATATCATGATTACCAGCTATAATATTATCGCAAGATTGCTTCACGAGTTTAATGCACTCATCTGAATTCCTTCCTTCGAGATTATCTTTGTAATGATAACTGTAACCAATAATATCACCCAGACAGATAAGTTTGTCATACCCTTTTGCCGATAAAATATTCAGGGCAGCATCCAGGGCAAGAAGATCTGAATGAATATCTGATATTATGCCTATTCTCATTCTGAATAATGCAATCTTAAAAGATAATTAAAAAAAATTAAAAAGGGATAATAAGCAATCAAATTGGTCCGGATGTACTTTTATATTTCAGAATTTTTCAGGGAAAAGGCCGGATAATCCCTTTTCACTGGCCTCGCAGATTCCCTTTTCAGTTATCAGCCCGGTAATTAACCTCGGAGGGGTAATATCGAATCCATAATTTAAAACCGGGCTTTCCGACTCCATTATCTGGACTTTCTGTACTCTTCTGCCTGACAATCCTTCGATATACCGAACTTCACTGCCATCTCTTTCTTCGATCGGGATTTCCTTTAACGGATCGCTGATCTTTGGATCAAATGAAGTTGACGGTAGGGCAACATAAAAAGGGATGTTGTTATCATGGGCCGACAGAGCCTTAAGATAAGTTCCGATTTTATTGGCAACAAATCCTGTACGTGTTGTACGGTCGCTGCCCACAATTACAATATCTACCATACCTGATTGCATAAGATGCCCTCCGGCATTATCAACAATTACTGTATGAGGAACACCATGCTGCCTTAGTTCCCAGGCTGTAAGCCTGCTTCCCTGATTTCTCGGGCGGGTTTCATCTACCCATACATGAACAGGAATACCCCTGTCATGTGCAAAATATATCGGAGCAATTGCGGTACCCCAATCAATACATGCAAGCCAGCCGGCATTGCAATGAGTGAGGATATTTACAGGATGTCCGGATCTGGCAAGGGCAATTTTTTCAATCAGTGGCAATCCTTTAAGGCCGATCTGCCGGCAGCGTTCCTTTTCTTCTTCCATTAAATTAACGCTGGTTTTCAGGGTAATACGGACCAAATCTTCAGGATCTTCAGTTTTTTTTATAGCATCAAGCTGACGATTTATGGCTGTTTCGAGATTTACCGCAGTAGGTCGTGCGTTTACCAGTTTGCTGGCAAAAGAGCTAATATACCCTATGGGATTATCCATGTCTTTTGCCTCCAGGGCAGCCAGGTAGACTCCAAATGCAGCAGTTACACCAATAAGAGGTGCTCCCCTGACTTTCATTTCGCGGATAGCGTCAAATGAATCTTCAGCAGTTCGCAGTTCATCCACAACAAATCGGAAAGGAAGATGCTGCTGGTTGATAAACCTGATTATGCGCGGATCATGATCATCAGGCCATATAGTCTGGTATGGCTTTCCGTTGACAAGCATCAGATAACTTCCGTCAGTTTTAAAGGAAGATCAAGATGAAATCCCCTGATTCCAAGTTTTGCAGCACTTTCAATATGTACAAGGATATCATCAATGTATAGAGTTTCCTCAGGAACCAGGTGTCTTTCATTCAGAACGTATTTGAAAATTTCAGGATCCGGTTTACTGAGATGCAGGGTGTGTGAGTAATATACCTTTTCAAAAATCACCGAGAGGTTTTCAATCCCATGTTCCTGCATCAGGCGGTTGTTGTATTCCTTTTCATGTATTTCGTTCGTATTGCTTAAGAGGAACATCCTGTATTTTCGGCCCAGGTTTTCAATCAGA
>JBGPAO010000295.1:0-4971 GCA_041480755.1 Bacteroidia bacterium | reverse complement strand
TTTTTCATCACAATAGATTACACCGGGGGTGCGGCCTGTTTCAACACCATCCACCTCAGTCACAAGGTTGCACGTCCCGCAATTCTCAAACAGACTGCAATCATTCACAAACAGGCTTAGAGCAAAAAATATTATGAAAAGCCTGATAAATCTTTTCATATATTAAGGATTTATTCAAATATAATTAAAAACAAGACAGATCCTGCAGTATTAATTAACAGTTTATCCATATGACATTTCATACTTCCTCAGGTACCCTATTGGCTGAAGAATCTACAGAAATCCCTGATAAGCATTACGGGTTAAATCAGGATTGAAGTTAATTATTCCAGTATAATAATTTCTTTCTTCGGATAACGGACAAAATATTTAAATGTAAGCTTTTTTGAAGCACCCGGTTCAAGGTCAAAATTCCAGGTCAGGATGCCGGTAGTGTTATCAAGCTCGGCGCCGCCTGAATCAATCTGCTGGACTTCAATATCACTGTTGCCTGATACAGGGAACTGATCGGTAACAAGAATATGAATATTTTGTTTCTTCTTATTTCTGACATTAATTTCCCAACCCCTTTGTTCCTTTTTATATGCTCCAAGAAATTGTTTACTGGAAAATTCTTTGACTTTTTCGCGAGTAACGACTATGTTTTCATCACGCCCAAGGGAAATATTCAAAGTATCCTCCACTGAATTCACATTAAGGAAAGTTTTCCCTATATACGTACCTTCGAAATATAAATTGGCATCTCCCTTAAGCAGGTTGTATTCATCCCAACCGGCTATCATGGCCTTAAGAAATACATCAGTTTCCAGTTTTGGAGTGACAGAATATTCATACATGGCTGGAACCATAAATTTTTGAATATCAACTGAATATTTTTTGCCATCTGATGGAATGGTGTAAGGGATCTCAATTGCAAATTCTATATTTGTGGCGCGTTCTTCAACTATGACGGGAGCAATATAGGCAGCCTGTTCCATCGTATTTTCATCCATTGCTTTGATCATTCTTCTGGTGGCAGGAGCTTCGCTTTTATCAGCTCCATATGCTGTTATTACCGTTTCCTCTAAAGCCTGGATTGAAGGTTCCATAGTTATGTTCAGAACAGAAGAACTGACAGGAACTTCAATTGTTTCATAACCAATATAAGAGATAACAAGAGTTTGTGAATTTACAGGCGCTTCCAGAATAAAATTTCCATTATAATCAGTCACTGTTCCTGTTGTTGTTCCCTTAACCCCAATATTTACCCCGGGGAGCGGTTGATTGCTGTCATCCCTGATCAGTCCCTGTATATATAATCCGCCTTCTGAATAAGCGCTTTTAAGCATTTCAGGTGTGTAGCTTATTACTGGTACAACCATTCCGAATTTGAGTATCCAGGGAAGTAATATGGGCTGAACGCCGCTTTTGGAAGGATCAGCAGTTGACAATGTCAGTTTAACATTTGACCAGTCCATCCCGGATAACTGATAAACATTCGCTTTGTAAAGAAATTCAATAGGAGATGCGACATCCTGAACCCGAAGATCATAAACGGGTATCCAGCCGGCATTTCTCACAAGATATGTAATGAAAAACTCTGCTTTAACAGGTGCTTTTGCTGAAACAGCTACCCGGATCTCACTTGTTGGCTTTTCTCTTGTAGCGTTCAATTCCCCAAGCTGAGAATTGATCTTATTTAGTCTTTCCTTAAGATCCCGAATTTGAGTATTAAACTCCAATTGCATTTTCCTGATTTCTGATAATCTTAACCTGTAGAAATCGGCAGCTTTTTGAAGCTCGTCAATACGTACACCTTGCTGTTGACTTCCAAGATTGCGATTTTCAAGGATCAGACTTTCTTCTGCCCCGTAAACATTTAAATCAAGGTTCAGCAATTCTATTTTTTTGATAATTGATTTCTTTTCCTCCTCGAGAGCTTTAATTTCAGTGCTTTTTTCCTGGACTTCCAGGTAATTGAACTGGTGAACTACTGACATTACAGTAAAATCACCGGTTGCTTCAACTTTAATGCTTTGAGGATCAATGTCAGCAGAAAGGTTCTTGAACAGCAATTCCGTTGTACCAACTGGCAGGTTTGTACTGCCCTTGCTTGTTACCTGTGCCCCTCTGAGGAAAACTATTACGTTATCAATTTTTGAACTGACTTCAGTTTCTGATGCATAGCAATTAAAGTATGCAATCATGAATAATAAAATCACAATAATTTTTTTCATATTATTTTATTTAGGATTTCTGATATTAAAATACAATTCTATACAATAAGATTCATAAATTGCTTAAAATCCATAAATAGATTTAACTTTTTATTTATCTGTTTTGCACCAGATGACCCGGGCTCTGAAAGCAGGATTTTTTGTGCCGTCAATTCTGCCTTCAACATTGGTGCTCAGGCTGTCTCCAAAAGGTTCTTCACGGGATAAAATCTGTATTCTTTCACCAAATCTTGTTTCATTCAGATAATTAATCTGGAACTCTGAAATCTGGAACTTATTGTAAAAATCCGGTGGATAAAGATCCTGGATCCAGGCAATATACCTGCCTGCATTGACATGGAAATTAATATCGAGATCGGTATATCCGGGTTCAATAAATTTAGCTTTCTGATACTCAGAAAGGGATTCAAGCTTTTCAGGGATTTCACTTATAGCATGATATTCTATTCTGGAATTTTGCAATTCTGAAATTCTTTCCGGTCTTATCGGTCGACCTGAATTTTTATCAAGCATAAGCCACGCAGATGAGGCTAATGCCTGGTCATGACCGTCTTTATCAGTGATACGAAAATCCCTCAATCCGAAAAGTCTGCCTACTCCTTTATGCCATGTCTGGATATTTATTTTCTGGTCAAAACCCGGGTATTTAAGAATTTTTATATGAAAACGGGATAGAACCCAGTATACGTTCTCCTGTTTCAGATCCTTAAATCCAAAATGAAGATGATTTGCATGACGAGCTGCAAGTTCAAAAAAATACCCGCAGATGCAATAAAATTTCAATTTCCCATTAAAATCAATATCCTTTGCAGGTATGGTAAATTCTTCTTCCCAGATAAATGACCGGTTGTTTGTTATATTTTTCAGACTATCCATCGTATAAGTAATTAATAAATATCATCAAAATACCCATTTAATAAGCGGAAATATTGTTGACCAGACAGGGATTTCCAGATAACCCTGATAACCCTGATTTACCAGTTTTTGTATTTCGACAGGTTGTTTAATAATTGGTTTGTCAAGATTCCTTTTTCTGAATAAAATTTTCGTTACCAGGTCAACGAAGATATCCTGGAAAAATAACACAGAAATAACTCCAACAACGAGGTAATCTGTTGGTTGGATATCTGGAAATTCGCTCCACCTGCAGAGCATAACCAGGACCAGTAACCACAATCCCAAACGGATGATGAAACTCCAGGTGTAGAGATACAATACTTTTGAACGTGTCCGGGAAAATATCAAAAGAAACGCAGCAAGCAATCCGCCAGCTGCTATACCTCCGACAAACCTCCATAGTAAACTTGAAAATGGCAGGAAAATAAGTGCAAAAATTATTGACAAGGCTTTTATTAAGGTTATTGAGGTGTGAATACGGAATGCTTTTTTGCTTCTTGGAATATTCAGTTTTTTATATGTCCTTTTGTAACGGGCTTCATGCCAGAGTGTCCCAACAAGGTTAAGCTGGACATCATGCACTTTCAATAAATCTATCTTATAAGGATATGAATCGGCCATATGATCCTTGCAATAATTGCAATTAACTGTTCCCTTGCCCATTTCTTCTATGAACACATCTTTGATGTCCCTGAAAGTATAGAAAAACGATCCGAGCCTGAAAAAAGATTTTCCTTTTCCGATAATATGAATTGTAAGAACTATTCCCACTATCCAAAAAAAGAATAATCCAAAGAATCCGGTAGTGACGGCAATGTAAACCGGAAATGCTAAAAAGAAAATGGTAAGGAGGATTAAAAGGAAATGACCTATGTAATTAAGCAAAAGAAATAAATCATATATGCCTGACTGCTGAAAAGCCTCATGCTCTTTTCTGAGGCGTTCATACTTCATCTGAGCCGCCTTTCTGGCTTCTTCTTTTGCCATTTTCTTGTAATATTCATAGGAGCGTTTTCTCTCCTCTTCATTTTCTGCAATAATTCTTAAAGTTTCCAGAATTTTCTGATTGGTCAGAATTTCATAAGCTTCGGTAATTTGTATAAACTTTTTGCCGGCTTCAGGCTCAGAAGAAACATCCGGATGATATCTTTTTGCAAGGAAACGATATGCTTTTTTTATTTCCTCCTGGCTAGCCGTTTTAGATAATCCCAGTATTTTGAAGTATTCTTCCAGCATGGGTAAGGATTGCATTCAAAATTAAGAATATTCTTCGAGAAGAGCGGAATACTGGAATACTGGAATACTGGAATACTGGAATACCGAAAGGATGGAATATTATTAGCTTAAGATTAAAATGAAATTCATAAATTGGTTGAAAAAAATGGAGTACTATTTTATTCTGGTCGAACCTTCTGTACCCGGAAATATCGGTGCTGCTGCGCTGGCAATTAAAATTATGGGATTCAGACATTTATGGCTGGTTAAACCGTGCAATCACCTTGATAAGGAAGCAATTAAAATGGCTCATGGATCGGGTGATATTCTTAAAAATGCGAGAATATTTGATTCGCTGCAACAAGCATTAGAAGATATAGATTTTGTTGCAGGGACTTCAGCAAAGAAACGTACTGCCCATGAAGAATATCTTGACTGTTCAGCACTGCCGGATATCATTATAAAAAAAGGAAAAACAATAGGTTCGGCAGGAATTGTATTTGGAAGGGAAGAATCGGGCCTTACTAATGACGAGTTAAAAAAATGCGATATTGTAACACATATCCCAATGGTCTCTGAATATCCTTCTGTTAATCTTGCACAGGCAGTCATGATCTATGCATATATTTTATCAGGATTAATA
>JBGPAO010000294.1:0-4986 GCA_041480755.1 Bacteroidia bacterium | reverse complement strand
CATAGTACACTATAACCTACCGCCATCCATGAAAAGCACACAACAACTTAAACGAGATTCAGTGTCATCGAATTATTCAGGTCATGATCGTTATGATATGATCATTGTTGGAGCAGGATTAAGCGGGCTATCATCAGGATTAATGTGGCTGAAGAATACGACAGGGATAAAAAGGTGATTACTACAGTTCCAAAATTAAATAGAGTACAATGAACCTTTCAAATCCGGATTACTCCAGGTATTTACTTGTTCAGGAAATGATGCAAACTATTGATGTAGTTAAAAATTTCAATCCAGCCCGAACCAGAGCAATAGCCGAAACACTTAAATCCGTTGGTAAACTTCTTTTGACAGGTGAAGGATCAAGCCGCATACTGCCGGCCAAAAATGTCATTCGTAAAGCCCTGACATGGGGTATTGACATGGCCATATTCACGGATGGTTCGCGGCAATCTGCCCAATACAATTTGTCGAAATTTGCAGTTTTCTGTGCATCCAATTCAGGCAGAACAAAGGAGGTGGTTTTGCTGGCAAAAGAGCTGGCTTCAATTGGCAATAAAAACCGGTTTGGACTCACAGCCAATAAAGATACCTTGCTGGAAAAGGAATGCACACAGACATTTGTATTGAACTGCGGGTGGGAGAAGGCTGTAGCAGCAACAAAGAGTGTGATTGAACAGGCACTTTTTTATGAATCCATTCTCTGGCATATTAAGGGCATTGATAAGAGGGATGAATTGTCAAAATTGCCGGGACTTATAGAACAGACTCTCACAATGAATATTGGTAAAGATATCGTGGATATGGTACTCAAAGCAGATACAATTTATTTCTCCGGATATAATGATGGTGTTGCTGAAGAGTTAACGCTGAAAACCAATGAAATTACACGCAGAAAATCAGATTTTCTTGAAGGTACCTATGCAGCACATGGAATCGAAGAAGTAATGGAAAAAAATGATGTCGTTTTCGTGGTGGATCCAATTGATGAAGAAATTGAAAAATTTCAGGAAGTTCTGGTTGACGGTGTTGGCCTGAGCGTGGTTGCTTTTGCTGATCATGACACACCCTTCAGGACTATTCATATTCCTCCGGCCGGCGGATTCAAGCCATATGTATTGTTATGCGCCGGGTGGAACCTTCTTGTTGAGATAGGACTTGCCACGGGTATAAACCTCGATAAGCCAAAGCGTGCCCGCAAAGTAGGAAATGAGTATTAAATCCACCCCGATTTTTAAAAAATATCATTAAGTTTAGGCCGGATTATTTATAGTTACCTTAATGATGATAAAATCTCTTACTCCCCCTGGCTTTTTTGTTGATTCCTTACCCGATATTTCAAATACTGATTGCAGGGAACTTATTCGATGTATTGAAATACGTGCAGATGCATCAGACATTTTTGTATGGTTAAAACAGTTGCAAATTGCACCTTATAGTTATGATTTTATTGATAACAGATTTAGAAAATCACCCAAATATATCATTGAAAACCTGCCCCCCCTGAAAGTTAATTCACACTTCCTGTTATCGTTTCATATATTCGGATTTGAGGAAAATTCTTTTATAGTATGTCGTTTCTGTCAGCCAATTAATCCACCTATGAACCGGTATATGAGGGACATGTTTATTGAATACAGGATTGTAGAACAGGGAACTAAAACTAAATTATGGTGTAAAATAAAAGGTTATATAAATAGCGATATATCATCAAAAGGATTCTTTTTTATCTTTTCTGTTATGGATAAAATAATGATGGCCAGACAACTGAAGACCATTAAGAAGTTATCAGAGCTGTTGGCTCATGGGAAAATTGAAACCAAAATGTATGACTTAAAAAGCTACTATTCTAAATCAGGAATCCACTGGTGGGTATTTTGCCGTCGTCATAATTGTAATGGATTAATAACATAAATAAGAAGACAGTTAGTCATGTCAGGAAAAAAATCAGCAGCAATTATTGGAGCAGGAATAGGTGGTATTGCAACATCAATTTACCTTGTAAAAAATGGATACAGGGTTGATGTATATGAAAAAAACTCAACACCGGGAGGACGTTGCAGTCATCTGATACATGAGGGACACCGCTTCGACCTGGGGGCTACTATGCTCGTGATGCCAGGAATCTACAAAGAAGTATTCAGTTCACTTGGAATTCCTCTTTTCGAAAATAATGATATTAAGCCGCTTGAGGATCTATATAGAATATATTTTGATGATAATGAGGTTATTACTTTTTCGACAGATCAAAATAAAATGAAAACTCAGCTTGAAAAAATAGAACCTGGAAGTTATGACAGATCAACAAAATATGTTTCATATGGTTATGAGATTTTTAAAGCAAGTTTCAAAGAGCTTATTAACAGAAATTTCTATAACCTTTTGCAATTCACTAACTTCAAAAATATAGGGTTACTTATAAAGATAAAGGCATATATTTCAAATTACAGGTACGTCAAAAAATTTTTCAGACATCCTCATCTGAGAATGGCATTCACTTTTCAGAATATCTACATAGGACAAAGTCCATTTAATTCTCCGGCTTTATTCTCAATGGTTCCGGCTACCGAACTTACTGAAGGATCATTTTTCCCTGAAGGAGGGATGTTCAATATTGTTGAAAAACTTCTTTCGGAGGCAATTTCATCAGGTGTAATTTTCCATTACAATATGCCGGTATCCGGAATTTCAGTAAAAGGGAAGAAAGCAGAGAGTATCATTCTTGAAAACGGGACTGAAATAAAAGCAGATATCTTTGTGGCGAATGCCGATCTCCCTTATGTATACAGGGAACTGCTTCCTGATAAATGGAGATCCGACAGGCTTGAAAGAATGAGATATTCATGCTCAGCTATATGTTTCCACTGGGGTCTTGATAAGGTTTACCCTCAGCTGGCACATCATAATGTTTTCCTGTCAGACAGCTTTCGTGAAGGACTTGACCGCATATTTAAAGACAAATCCGTTAATGATAATCCATGCTTTTATTTACATGCACCTGTGAGGACTGATCCATCTGCAGCACCCTATAACCATGATACAATATCAATTGTGGCAGGAGCAGGTCACGTCGATAAAAAGAAAAATCAGGATTGGGATGAGTTTAAGAAAAAAACTCATACTGCTGTTATTAAAAGATTAAAACAATTAGGGCTGGAAGATATTGAAGATCACATTAAATTTGAGATTTGTTTCACTCCGGAAAACTGGGAAGATGTTTGCAATATTTCAAGAGGTTCTGTGTTTGGAAGTCTTGCACATAATATCATGCAAATGGGTTACTTTCGGCCTCATAACCGTCATCCCCTTTACGGGAACCTGTATTTTGCAGGCGGAAGCACCCATCCGGGTAATGGAATACCAAATGTCCTGATCTCAGCAAAGCTTACAGCTGAACGAATCCTTAAAACACAAACCAACCTTTAGAAGCAAATGAATTCACAAACGGATAAATTCCTGGAAGTATTCCATTCTATTGATTTTCATAAAATCATTGATCATCCGAATATTCTGATTGCAGCTAATTTCTGGGAAGAAGAGAGGTTTTACGCAGCAAAGATCTGTTATAAATTCATGCGAACGATTGATGATCTGATCGATAACTATAAAACGAAAAACAGACTTATTAAACCTGAAGAAAGGAATATGTTTGAGGCTGATATTGATGAATGGTTAAAAATGATAATTGTTTCAGAAAAAAGTAATCCTCTTCAGCAAGAACTGCAGGAGACAATTGATAAATTCAAAATCCCTTTATGGCCGATGGAAGCATTTGCCAAATCGATGATTTACGATGTTCATAACGACGGATTTTCTACACTGGAATCATTTCTTGAATACTCTAATGGGGCTTCTGTTGCGCCTGCCTCTATTTTTGTTCATCTGAACGGAATACAAAAAGTAAACGGAGTATATAAAGATCCGCCATTTGATGTTAAATGGGCTGCTACGCCATGTGCTATATTCAGCTATTTAGTCCATATTATCCGTGATTTTCAGAAAGATCAGCTTAATAATCTCAATTACTTTGCAGATGAGCTGATTATTAAATATGGCCTGAAAAGGGAAACCCTACGTGAATTTTCTGAAGGAACTCCTGTAGATGAGAAATTCCGGAATCTTGTCAGGCATTATTATATACTGGCCGATGAATACCGCATAAAGACATATGAAGTTCTTAAAGCAGTCAAACTCTTCCTTGAACCCAGATACAGGTTAAGTCTTGAGATCATTTTCAACCTCTATCTAATGGTTTTTGAAAGGATAGATATTGAAAATGGCAGATTCACTTCTGAAGAGCTATGTCCTGCACCTGATGAGGTAAAAGAAGTAGTTTACAATACTATCCTGAATTTCGATACTGATTAATAATTATTTCCTAATTTTATCCGACCCGGAATCCGGAAAGCTGATATAATGCAGTTAAAATAATCCAAGCGTTGATATTTAGTGACTTGTAACTTGCAATCTGCAACTCGCAACACATAACAATAATTTTTCATCATGAAGTTACTTGGAGGGGACGTAATCATTCTCAGACCGGAAGTTAGAGAGCCCGTGATTACTGATCAGGTAAAGAATTGCCTTGATCAGTTGCATGTCATTTGCCAGGAAAGGAAACTGTCAAAAAATTCCTTCTATAAATTTATTCTCTTTCTTAATAAAACCACTAATAATCATTACGATCATAATACAAGGGAACTGGTTAGTTTGATTAAAGACATCATACACCAGGATGTGCTGGTAATGATATTGTACCAGCCACCTGTAAAAAATGATGTTGTTATGGAAGTCTACTATTATGATCCTGAACAATGGTGCTCCGGTTTTCACAACGACAATTCAGGGGGAGCTGTTGTTTTTAAAAAAGATTGTGTAAATATCTCTACCGGCTATACAGGTGCCTGTGATGCCAATTGCAGAACAAATTCATGGAATACATTTTCTTCACTTGAGATGTTACTGTCCAAGACTGGTTTTTCATTG
>JBGPAO010000293.1:0-4988 GCA_041480755.1 Bacteroidia bacterium | reverse complement strand
TGACATTAATTTTATATCATTTAGCGAAGTGAATTTTAGAAATCCTGACCTGAACAAGAACATTTATCTGTACACCTCGTCTGAGGATAAGGATTATTTTTATAAAAGTTATATTGAAGATATTATATTCGGTTTGGAAATAAATGGTGCTTCCGTTGTCCCAGATTTTAAATTCTTAAAAGCTAATAATAATAAAGTTTTCATGGAAATCCTCAGAGATTCCTGCAATATTGATGAAATAAAAAACATCAGAAGCGATCATTTTGGTGTATTAGAGGAAGTTCGAGGAAGGTTGAATCAATTAGATTCAATTAGTGTAATAAAGTCAGCATTTGGTTCAAAAAGCAGGAGTGTTATTTTAGGCCGTAACAAGTCAGAATTATTAAAAAATGCAGAAAAAATCAGTCGTTCCCGCCATAGTTTTTATGATGCATGGGATTTAATGCGCAAGATTCGTCATAAAGACTATATATCTGAATCAAGGAATCGCAGGAAGTTTATCATTCAGAACTTTATACCGGGATTGAATAATGACTGGAAAGTATTGATTTATGGGCAAAAAAATTTCGTTTTAAGACGCGAAAACAGGAAAAATGATTTTCGCGCCAGTGGTAGCGGGAAATTGTCCTATCAGGAAGAGTTACCTGTTGGACTTCTTGATTTTGCTGAACGGATCTACAGTAAGATGGATGTTCCAAATTTGTCATTAGATATTGGTTTTGATGGTAAAAGATACTACCTGCTGGAATTTCAGGCTGTTTATTTTGGCACTTATACAATTGATTTTTCGCCTTTTTATTTTATTAGGGAAACAATGGGCTGGAAAATAGTTAAAGAACCATCTATCCTGGAAAGGGAATATGCCCGAAGTATTGCAGCTTATCTAATCAACCGGGAACAGGTTAAATGATTCGGATGTGAAAGTACTGTTTGTTGGAAGCGGTAATAGAAATGCCGGGATTAGCACAGTTGTTTTTAATCAGGGAGAAACACTCAGGAAGAAGGGTGTTGAATTGGATTATTTCCCGATTTTCGGGAAAGGATTTAAAGGTTATTTCAGCAATGTTTCGCGGTTAAAACGGTACATTAAAAATAACAGTTACAATCTTGTTCATGCACATTATGCTCTTTCTGCTATTATAGCTGCCCTGGCAACCAACCTTCCTGTAGTAGCATCCATAATGGGCAGTGAAGTGTGGTCACCAATATGGCTCAGATTTCTGATAAAGTTTTTTTGTAAAAGGAAATGGAAGCTCACCATTGTAAAAACTCTTGAAATAAAAAATAAAATTGGATTGGATGGTATTGTTGTTATTCCAAATGGAGTTAATACGGAAGTAATTGGGATAATTAACCGCGAAATTGCCCGGAATACTGTAAATTTCAATAACAAAAAGCATATACTTTTCTTAGCAGATCCCTCCCGTCCGGAGAAAAATTATTCTCTTGCAAAAGATGCTTTTCAGCAACTTGCCGATCCTGATGCAGAGCTGAATGTGGTAAATGGAATAAACCATAATATGGTTTCACACTTCATATGTGCGTCTGATGTAATTCTTCTGACCTCACTCCGGGAAGGTTCACCTAACGTTATCAAAGAGGCACTCTTTTGTAATGTCCCTGTTGTTTCTACAGATGTAGGGGATGTCAGGGTTCTTATTTCCGGGGTAGAGGGATGTTTTTTATGTTCTTTTGATCCACTTGATGTAGCAGATAAATTAAGAAAAGCAATTTCATTTGCCCGACCTACAAATGGAAGGGCGAAAATTGTTGAAATGGGGTTGACATCTGAAGCAGTAGCACTCCGTCTGATAACAGAATACGAAAAGGTAATTAATAAATGATACCTCCACACAGTATAATAACAGATATAAAAGCGATTAAGCAGAAGGACTGGTCAGATTTTGTCAGAGAACATCCCATGGGTAACTTATTCCAGACGCCAGAAATGTTTTTTGTTTATGGTATCTCAAAAAAGAATATTCCTGTCTCAGTTTTTTGTCTTACAGAGGGAAAGATCTTAGGTATGGCATTAGCTGTCATTCAACAAGAATACAAGGGTATACTTAAAATATTTACATCCCGTGCTGTTATGATTGGAGGCCCGCTTGTTGAAAATAATGATACGGATATTCTGGATCTAATTATGGGGCAATATGAAAGAATTATCTCAGATAAGGTTGTATACAGTGAAATCAGGAATCTTTTTGATGTAAATCAATATGTTGGTGTTTTCAACAAGCTAGGATATAATTTAGAACCTCATTTAAATATAATTATTAATCTTGAATCCGGAAAAGATGCTCTGCGGAAAGGAATGCATCCCACTAGAAGAAAGCAGGTTGAAAGGAGCCTGAGAAGAGGAGTAACTGTAAAGATTGCTGATGTCCCTGATAGTAATATAATTTCTGATTGTTTTAAACTTCTGCAGGGAGTTTATGAAAAAGCAAGCCTCCCCCTTCCGGATCTTAACTTCTTTATCCAATCCGTTAAATATCTTTTTTCACATAACCTTATAAAAATATTCATTGCTGAATACGAATCAATAATAATTGGTTTTAGATTCGTGCTCTGTTATAATGGATGCATTTACGATTGGTATGCCGGAAGTTCTTCCCGATACCTTGACAAATATCCGAACGATATTCTACCATGGGAAATCATGGTTTGGGGAAATGAAAATAGTTATTCATATTTTGATTTTGGTGGAGCCGGCAGGCCAGGAGAATAATATGGTGTGAGAGATTATAAATTGAAATTTGGTGGCATACAGGTAAATTATGGCAGGCTTAAAAAAAAATACAAAAGAAGGATATACGATCTTATGGTATGTGCCTTAAAAATCTGGAAGAGGATACACAGCAAAAGATGAATATCCTTGTAGATATAGGACATCCAGCCCATGTTCATTTGTACAGGAATTTCATTACTGAAATTAAAGCCAGGGGCTGGGATGTTATTATTACAGTGCGTGATATTCCCGCTGCCAAAATGTTACTGGATCTTTATAAACTACCTTATATTGAATTAGGTTCAAAATCCGATTCAATATTTGGTAAAGCACTGAATCAGGTTCTATACCTAATTCGGATCCTCAAAATTATCAGAAGGAATAGGATAAAGCTTAGCATTGGTTCATCGATTATTTTACCTCAGATCTCACTAATTTCAAGAACGAAATCACTTGTTTTTGATGATGACGATGATGAGGTTGAACCCTTATTTGTTTATTTTGCGCATCCATTCGCATCAACACTTCTTTCACCTGACGTTCTGGTCGGCAGAAGAAAGCGAAAAGATACAATTTATTACGCAAGCTTACATGAACTTGCATACCTTCATCCCAATCGGTTCAGACCGGATCCCCAAATTTTGAGCGAAGTTGGATTGAAACAAGGTGAGGTCTTTTTTATTTTGCGATTTAATGCCTTTAAAGCCTATCATGATACCGGGATAAGGGGATTGTCATTAGATCAGAAACTTCAAATTATTAATTTCCTGAAAACCAGAGGTAAGATCTTTATTACTTCTGAAAGCAAGATTGAACCAGAGCTTAAAGAATACCAGCTACCCTTGTCCGCTGATAAGATACATTCACTTATGTACTTTGCTACAATGTTCATTGGTGACAGTCAGACAATGACATCAGAAGCAGCTGTTTTAGGCACTCCTTCTGTACGAATGAATTCATTTGCCGGACGTATTTCATATCTTGAGGAGGAAGAAAACAAATATGGGCTTACCTATGCCTTCAAAACTAACGAATTTGATGAGATGTTTATTAAAATAAAGGAGCTGCTTAATACACAGAACCTGAAATTGGAGTGGAGAAAGCGAAGGGATCAATTATTGGCAGATAAGATAGACCTTACAGCATTTATGGTATGGATGGTTGAAAATTGGCCTTCAAGTTTAAAAGTTATTAGAGAAAATCCTGAATATCAATATCGTTTCAGATAACTTCATTTAGATCCTTATCATGGCTGATTTTACACTGAAGAAATATAAAGTTTTGCTAGGAACATTGATCTCAAAAGGTTACACTTTCAGGACTTTTGAGGAAATTATGACTAAGGATCCAGTAAAATCTGTCACTATTAGACACGATGTTGATAAATACCCTATGAAAGCTTTGAAAATGGCGGAAATTGAAAAGAAAATGGGAGTATGTTCCAGCTATCACTTCAGGATAGTAGGAAGACTCAAAACCCCTGAAATATATAGAAAGATTATTGAAATGGGTCATGAAATAGCTTATCATTATGAAGATCTAACTATGGCTTCCAGGAATAGTAAGACTATCTCATTTAACAATGAAATTTTCAACAATGCTTATGTATCATTCAGGAAGAACCTGTCCTATCTCAGGGAATTATACCCGGTAAAGGTAATCTCAATGCATGGTGATCCAATCCATGCTCTGGATAACAGGATTTTATGGGATCATTTTAATTACAGGAATGATGGGATTCTATGTGAAGTATACCTTGATATTGATTATTCAAAGGTTTTATACATTACTGATACAGGCCGAAGCTGGAATACTTCCAGTGCGAATATCAGGGATAAGGTAAGCAGTGGATCCGGATCGACAGCCAGTGAACCATTAGATGTTAAGTATAATTTTCGAGCGACCAATGATATTATTAAAGCTATTCTATCGGAAAGGCTTCCTTATCAGATTATAATTAATATACACCCTCAACGGTGGGCTGCTGATCCGGTTCACTGGTTGGAAGAACTAATACTTCAAAACATTAAAAATCTAATAAAACCACTTTTGAGATTGAAGCAAACTTCTGACAAAATAATATGATAGTTATTGATAATTATTTTTCTTTTATAAATGCCTGAATATCTGTACCGTCTGATTTAACCATTTGAATGTAGTATAATCCCTGGCGTAAGCGTGATACATCAATTTTTATCTCATGGGAACCTTCAGTATGAATTTGTGAGATAACTAATCCTTCTGATGATAATAAATA
>JBGPAO010000292.1:0-5009 GCA_041480755.1 Bacteroidia bacterium | reverse complement strand
TTTATTGATGGGAATAACCGGCCATTTCATGTACTAATAAATGTTACCAACAGGGGAGGAAGGGTCTATGGCAAAAACTCAATGCTTTATGTCGAAGGTGCTGATGAGGTTGTGATATATCTTGCTGCTGCGACAAATTACAGGCTACATTATCCCGATTATACCGGTGAAAAACCTGAACTTATAACATCGGGGATAATGGAAAACGCTTTGGTTCTGGGCTATGAAAGACTCAAAGAAAGACATGTAAGTGATTATAAATCGCTGTATGACAGAGTTAAACTGGACCTGCAAGGTGATGTATATGCGGAGAAATTGTCTACTGATGAGCGCTGGCGGAGATATAAAAATGGAATGCCGGATCCCGGATTAAAGGTCCTGGCGTTCAACCTGGGCAGATACATGATCATCAGTTCTTCCCGTCCGGGTACATTGCCTGCTAACCTGCAGGGTGTATGGAATAATTTCAGTAGAGCACCGTGGGCAGGTAACTATCAGAGCAACATTAATATGCAGGAGATCTATATGTCATGTGGGCCTGTTAATTTACCGGAATGCCAGGATGCTTATATTGACTGGATTAATGATCTATCCCTTGCTGGCAGACAGATTGCTGAAAAATGTTATGGTACAGGTGGCTGGGTAAGCCATACTACCGGGAATATCTGGGGACATGCGGCGCCGGTGGGAGATATTATGTGGGGAACCTACCCTGTAGGAGCTGCCTGGCATTGCCATCATGTATGGGAACAGTTTGAATTTACTGCAGATACCGGCTATCTTTTGAAAACCGGTTATCCTTTGCTTAAAGGCGCATCTGTTTTCTGGCTTATGAACCTGGTTCCATTTAAGGATTATCTGATCAGTGCACCAACTGTTTCAGCCGAACATGGAGCATTGCTGACAGCCAATGGACTTAATCCTGCATATCATGATTTTGAGAGCGAAATGTACCGGTATTGTCTGCCGGGAGCCTTTCAGGATATAGAAATGATCTGGGATCTTTTCACGAATACATTCAAAGCAGCTAAGATAGCAGGTGATGTGGACTTTGCCGATTCTTTGCTGCTGATAAGGGAAAAACTTATGCCGCTGATGAAAGGCCGACACGGGCAGCTCCAGGAATGGTACTATGATATCGACAATCCTGATTGCCATCATCGGCATATCGCACACATGTATGCTGTTTATCCGGGGACACAGATACATCCGACTACAACGCCTGCTCTTGCTGATGCTGCTAAAAAATCACTGGACATGCGCGGTGACGGAAGATTTCCTGAGCAGGAACAGGTATCAGGAGGTAACTGGGCACGGGCATACCGGATTTGGTGCTGGACCAGGCTAATGGATGGAAACCGGGCAAATAAGATCTTTACCGCATTGCTGACAGAGCAGGGTTTTGAAAACCTGCTCACATATCAGCACATAGATTATCACTGGGAAAGGCCGGATTTTTTTAATGAAGGAGATACATTATTCTGTCATTTTCAGCTGGATGCTTCTGCATCGGTTCCGGGATTTATGGCGGAGATGTTGGTTCAGTCACATTTGGGTGAGATTCATCTTCTTCCTGCATTGCCTGATGAGTTTTCATCAGGCAGGGTATCGGGATTGAAAGCGAGGGGAGGTTATACCGTTGATATGGATTGGAGAAACGGTGATCTTATAAGGGCCATAATAACCTGCCCATCAGGATCGGTGATACCAGGGATTCGGGTTAAATCTGATATCGTGGATTCTTCTAAAGATAAAAGAATCGAAATAAAAAGAATCTAAAAACTAAAAACCAGACTCTAAACAGAAAACTGAAAACCGAGAACCGAGAACCGAATCCCGACGAATGTCGGACCATAATTATATTTTAATATCTTTAGAGGTAGATTAAAGTAAGTTTAATGCAAGATTTAAGTAAAGAAATGAAAAGAAGCAAGATCCGGATTATCGCAATATTTGCTGTTTGCTTGTGTTTGATTCTGACGAATTGTCAATCTCAAAAAGGCAACTGGACGCATTTCAGGGGCAGCAGGCTGGATGGAATTGCCGATGTCAGTAAAGCTCCAATAAAGTGGACGCCAGATTCAAATATATTCTGGAAAGCCGAAATTCATGATAAAGGATGGTCATCTCCGGTTGTTTATGGTGACCAGATATGGGTTACCACAGCCACAAATGACGGGACAGAATTATTTGCAGTTTGTGTGGATTTTAATACCGGAAGAATAATTCATGATATTAGAGTTTTTGAGCCTGATTCGGTATATAGCAAGCATTCTATTAATAGTTATGCGACCCCAACACCATGTATTGAAAAAGACTTTGTTTACGTTCATTTTGGCCAGTATGGAACTGCCTGTATCAGTACAAATAACGGTTCGGTGATCTGGCAACGCACAGATCTGGTTTGTGACCATGTCCAGGGACCGGCTTCATCACCGGTTATATATAAAAATTTATTGATTTTGCATTTAGAAGGTGTGGATGTTCAATATATTATTGCTTTAAATAAAGAAAACGGACAGACTGTATGGAAGACCGAACGCCGCAAAGAATTTTATGATCCGCTTGAACCAATTGGCAAGAAGGCATACATCACACCGCTCATTATAAAGGTCAATGGCAGGGATTTATTAATTTCAAATGGTTCAGCCGTTTGTAATGCATACGATCCCGAGACAGGTAAAGAAATATGGAGGATCGTAAGGGGTGAAGATTCTACCATAGCGATGCCATTTTCAGAAGACGGGAAGGTTTATTTCTATACAGGTTATATGGTTCCTCCTGATGGAGACCGGTTTGCTGAGCTTATAGCTGTTAATCCTGATGGCGAAGGAGATTTAGCAGAACAAAATATATTGTGGAAAATAAAGACACCTGTACTTCAATTGCTGACACCTGTCATTAAGGATGGTTTAATATATACGATCGATTCGGAAAGTAACCTTGAATGCCTGGATTCAAAAACCGGCGATGCTGTTTATTCTGATAAAGTGAAAGGCAAGTATAACTCTTCTCCGGTATATGCAGCCGGCAATCTTTATTTCTGCTCAACGCAAGGTGAAATAATGGTTTTGCGGGAAGGACCCAGGTATGATATCATTGCACTTAATAAACTGGATGGCGAAATCTGGACAACTCCCGCCATTCTGAGAAACAGTATTTTAATCCGGACAAGCAAATATCTGTACCGGATAGGGGCATAAATCAAATTAATATGTAATGAGACGAAGTATTGTTTTTTTCAATGATTCGTTTCCTCCGGTAATTGACGGTGTAGCCAATGTGGTATTGAATTATGCAAAAACTCTGGGTGAAATGGGTTGGGAATGTACGGTCGTTGCCCCGGATGCCCCGGGGACACCGAGGGGTGAGGAGGTGGAAGTGCTCAGGTACAAATCCCTGCCGCTTCCTGGAAGATATCCCTACAGGGTAGGACTTCCGTCAGTTGATATTGGTTTCAGGAGAAAGCTGAATCACATTAAAGCAGACATAGTTCATCTTCATTGTCCCTTTACATCAGGCTGGCTGGGTCTGGACTTCTCCAGGGAGAGAAAAATACCGGTAGTAGGGACTTTTCACTCCCAGTATGCTTATGATTTTAAAAATGCAGTACAGCTTGATGTCCTGGTAAATATGTTCCTCAGCGCTGTTGTCCGTTTTTATAACAAAATTGATTATGTCTGGGTGCCGAATGAATTTGCGGGCGAGGCCTTAAAAAGCTATGGATATCCGGGGAAATATCTCTGCATGGCAAATGGAACCGATTTAATAAGTGACAGCGATCTGGCGGGACTGAAAGAGGAGGGATGCCATGTGCTTGATGCTAAGCCTGATGAGTTCATTCTTATGTTCGTTGGAAGGCTGGTTAAGGAAAAAAACCTGTTGTTGCTCTGCGATGTTATGAAAGAGCTTATTAAACAGGGAACTTCCTGCAGGCTTATCTTTATCGGTGAGGGATATTATACAAAAGAACTGACCGAATACACCAGGAAGCATAACCTTGATAAATGCATTCATTTCATGGGGCCTGTTTACGACCGGGAAAAGTTAAAATATGCCATTGCCAGGGCTGATTTATTTGTCTTTCCCTCTTTGTACGATATTGCATCACTTGCACTGCTGGATGCTGCATCACTAACTGTTCCCCTTATGCTGATTTCGGGTAATGCAATTGCAGACAGAATACAAAATGAGGTAAATGGTTTTCTATGTCCTAATGATCCTGCAGAATGGGCTTCCCGGATAACAAGGTTGATGAATGAAAAAGAATTACTGGCTAAAGTGGGCAATAAAGGGAGAAACGATCTTGTTATAAGCTGGACGGAAATAATAAAAAATGTCGAAGCACATTACACTGAATATATAAGCCATACAAAGGTGAAGAAGAAATCAGAGTTAGTTTAATCGTTTATTTATAATAGGGGTTGTTTTTTTCATAATTTTGTGGTAGCATAAAATTATAATCATGAAGAAACTTTTTATTCTGTCCGGAATTTTGCTGATCCTGGTCTTTGCAACAGGACAGCAAGGATACTCCCAGGGAGTATTGAAAAAACTCAAGGATAAAACGGGGGATAAGATTGTCGAAGAAATATTCGGAAAAGAAAAAGAAACCGAAACTCAAACTGAATCCTCCGATCAGAGATCATCTTCCACTGTCACGAATAAAGGCGGTGCAGGATTATCCGGTACTGCTCCTGATGTAAAACAAAACATCGGTGATGCTGAAATTGCCTACAAAGATAAAAAGTACAGTGATGCCCGTTATGCGGTAAGACAGGCTCTCCTGGGGATTGAACTGGAAATGGGCAAGAAAGTCCTGGAGGGATTACCCAATACTGTAAACGGACTAAATAAAGTTGATGAAGAGGACAAGGTTACCAGTGCAAGTATTGGCTTTGTTGGGCTGGTCATCGAACGGGTCTATCGGAATGATGATAAAGAACTCAGGTTTACAGTCGGAAATGATGCCGCTTTTCTTGCTCCTGTTAATATGGGTGCATATGTGG
>JBGPAO010000291.1:0-5028 GCA_041480755.1 Bacteroidia bacterium | reverse complement strand
GTAACCGTTCCAAGTCCCAGCAAGGATCCGATATATCCCCCCACAAAAGCTCCTGCTACCCCTAATAAGATAGTAATAATAATTCCTGCCTTGTCTTTTCCGGGCATGACCAATCTTGCAAGTAAACCAACGACTAATCCCATTACGATCCAGGATAATATTCCCATAATTCACCTCCTTTACATAAATTTTAATTAATTAACTGATATAACTGCCAGACAAACTGTAATAACATTGCACTGGTTGTCAGTTTGATATTTCTGATTAATAATACCAAAGTTAAATAATTCTCAAATTAGTTGTTCAAAATCAGGTTGTTTTCATGGAATAGGAGCATCCTGTTTAAATTTTTTTGATATAGTAAAATAAGCTCCTGCGCTAAAATGGATTGATTCGTTAAAGGGAAACCCGGGATTGCCTAAATAACCTGTATATGCAGCCTGTAATTGCACCTTTATAAATTTCCACCCTCCACGAAAGGTGATAGCCGGTTCAATAAAATAATGACCTTTATCTGAAAGGGTACTGACTTCAAATGCTTCTTGTGCTACTGTTATATTATTGACCATGTTGGTAAAAGATAATCTGTAAATACGCGTTGATAAAGCAATGTCGAACATATCAGATGTAAAACCATAAGAAGGTTGAATAAATAATTTTGTAAAAGATAAATCACAGTTACCATCGTATTGTTTGTAATATTCCCAACTATCAAAATGCCTGCTTGTATATTCATGGTGTTGAGTGCTCCCTCCTATTCCTCCGTAAATTTCAAATACTCCTCCATATTTTTCGAATGGTTTATAATAACCTATTGCTCCTTCAAAATAATTTCCTTTGCCATAATCATTATTTGAAATACTTCCACCTCTTGCATTCATATAATTTGCCATAATGCCAATATTGTAAGGCAAAGAATAAGCAGCTTGAACCTCCAGGCATTCAGATTCTTCCCCAACCGAAAAGGAGCCGGAAAGATGAACCTCATTCTTCTCTTTGAACAAAGGAATATTTTGAACATTAGTCACATAATAATAATGAGTACAACTACAAAGCAGAATCGCGGGCAATAAAATTATTATAGTTAGTTTTTTCATTGTAAAAAGCTTTTATCAAAGTTACACCTTGTCAAAACCAAAGTCAAGTACATTTTTACATACACAGGTGGTTGTCATTGTGAATTGTAAGCATTAACATCACTATGATATTTTGAAATCTGGAGGATACTACCTGGATGAAACCACCTGGATGATAAAATTTTTTAAATGTCTATAGTTTTAATGAGGTTTTGATTATCTTTTTTTGCATAATTCCTTCTGAATTTTTTACAGATACTATATAAATTCCTTCTGGAAAATTCTCAATATTGATAACAGTCCCCGGTTGATTTAGTTGTTTCCTTAGCACTAACTTACCTCCTGATTCATAAATTGACAATTCCGTTTCTGTACTCTTCTCAAGATTTATTATTATCCTATCATTTGCCGGATTAGGATAGATACTGAACTGTTCGTAGTTTTCAATTTTTGATATTTGGGTCGCACCGGCAGTCTTCAGGCATCGGACAGAGTATCCCCCCTTGATATCATCATCTGGCGTTAAATATGTACCAATTAAAGCGGCATAGGGCACTTCGTTACCCATAGCCATATAATAAATATAACCATATTCATTAAGACTTGTCCACCAGAATCCTGTTACACCCATAAGACCTCCACTCGAGTCCCACGAAATTCCTCCGGGTAAAGCTGTAAATCCACTTTCGTTAGTAGCTCCTGCATTTGGCAGGTTCCAATGAGAGGTACCCTCCTCCTTTAACTTTCCGCCAGCCTCCAGTTCTCCGCCATAATAATTTGTCAAAATTCCCCATTCTGCACTGCTGGGTAAATGCCATCCGCCAGGACACGCTCCCTGAACTCCACTTGGAATGCTATTACTTGATGTTGCTCCACGCATGGCAGATGTCCAACTGTAATACCTGCCATAAATAGCAGTCAGCGAATCGTTATTGTTGTACTCCCAGACATAAGGTATTACTGTACCATCAGAATAGTGAAGTGATTTAAGGTTTTCGCCCATCCACACCTGCGTGCCTAAAGTAACTGTCTGATATATATTCCCGTCAATATCAGTTACTGTTTGTGCTTTTGTCCTATCTGTAAAGAAAAACAGGAATAAAGCAATTATTATAGTTACACAAAATGTTTTCATCTGATTGAGGATTGGTTATAATATGAAAATTACAATAATTATTTTTAATATTGGATGCACTCTCAGATAGAACAATTACTAAGAACTTAAAGAAATTATGAAACATAGATACTTTATTCATTCAATTGTTTTATCCCTTTTATTCACCAATTTCATATTTGGCCAGGATATTCCGGTAATTGTTCAGGCCGAATCAGGTGTTATGGGAAGCGATTTCAGGATTGTTGATACACTAGGTGCCAGATCCGTTACCGTTAAAACGAATTTAATAAACACTCTTTATCCCGGGAATAACGATCGGGTAATTGGATACCAGGTAATTTTCCCGGATTCCGGCACCTATGATTTGTATGCCCGTGTACTGGTTGGTAAAAACACCTTTAATGATGATAGTTATTTCTACGCAAATGGTTTTGGTATAAAAAATTCCACAGCATATACTGACTGGATCAGGGCAAATGGTCTTGCTGTGATTGGTTACAAAAATACTCTTGATGTTGTTGCTGGTTCTGGAACAGCTTCAAATGGGATATGGAAATGGATTAATATGTCGAAATATACTGGCGATTCACCTCCAATTACTTTTCGGGTTGAACAGGGATCTCTTTCACAGACATTTCAGATTGGCGCCAGGGAAAATGGTTTGTATATCGACAAATTTGTTTTCGGACGATCGGGTCTTTATTTTACTGTCTGCAATCTTAACAGGGGGGAAGCAGGATCTATACTACCTCCGGGAGAAACACCGTTAGGACCTCCGATTGCCGCCGGAAAATCAAAATTCCTGGGCTGTGCATGGAATTATGACCAGGCTCCTTATTTTGCAGGATACTGGAACCAGCTTTCCCCGGAAAATGCCGGTAAATGGGGAAGCGTGGAATACACCCGGGATTTCATGAACTGGACTGTCATGGACTCTGCTTACAGGGTTACCAGGAAATACCATTTGCCGATTAAGGTACATACTCTGATATGGGGTGCCCAGCAGCCTCCATGGATAGGTGCACTGGACTCAGCCTCTCAACGGCAGGAGATCGAAGAGTGGTTCTCCGCACTGGCTAACAGGTATGATACTATTGAATACATCGATGTAGTAAACGAACCAATCCATAATGCTCCAAATGGCATGATCCCCTGGGGGACTACAACTCCAAATGTGAATTATGCAAAAGCCCTTGGTGGAGCAGGTGCAACCGGATGGGACTGGGTTATTACCTCATTCCGCCTGGCCCGCCAGTATTTCCCGGAGTCAAAACTGATAATAAATGAATATAGTGTTATTAATAGTACCACGACTACACAAAACTATATTGGAATAATCAATCTCCTAAAGACTGAAAACCTGATTGATGGTATCGGGGAACAGGCACATGCTTTTACTACTTACGGGGTATCTGCTTCAACACTTAAAAATAATCTTGATCTTCTTGCAGCAACAGGACTTCCAATTTATCTGACAGAAGTAGATATTGATGGTCCCACAGACCTTGCCCAACTGCAGGAAATGCAAAGAGTCTTTCCCATTTTCTGGGAGCATCCTTCAGTCAAAGGGATAACATTCTGGGGATACAGGTATGGTTTATGGAGGCAGGAGCAAGGGGCAAACCTCATTACAAACGATGATATGGAACGTCCGGCAATGACCTGGTTAAAAGCATACGTTAACGATACACTAACACTAGCTCAATCCATAGAGGTCTCTGCTGCAGGTGGCATCGACTCCATTTTCACGGGCGACCAGCTTCAGATGAGTGCACTGGTACTTCCTGCAAACACAACCATTCCAAATATCACATGGAGTGTTACTCCCTCCGGTGTAGCAACCATTGATTCCCATGGAATGCTGAGCTCAATAGCAGCAGGAAATGTTACTGTGAAAGCCACTGCCTGGGATGGATCAGGTATCTCAGGGACTCTCGATATTATTGTTTCAGATATACTCGCTGAATCCATAACAGTTTCCTCCGGGAATAATAAGGATTCAATTTATGTTGGTGAAACACTTCAAATGAATGCAGCAATGCTGCCCGATAATGTGACAAATCCTACTGTATCATGGAATGTAATTCCTTCCGGATTGGCCAATGTTAATTCAAGCGGACTCTTAACCAGTCTTGCCAGCGGGATAATTACTGTAAAGGCAACTGCAAAGGATGGTTCATGTGTTTCTGATTCAATAGCAATAACTATTTTGAACCGTCTTGTTCAATCTATTACAGTTTTTTCAGCTGATAACAAAGATTCTATTTTTGTCGGTGATACTCTTCAGATGAATATACTTGTACTTCCGGCCAATGCGACAGATCCTTCTTACGCCTGGAGCTTAATCCCGGATGGCCTTGCTGAGATCAGCATTGAAGGGCTTTTAACTGTAATTGCACAGGGAACAGTAACTGTAGTTGCAACTGCAAATGATGAATCAGGTGTAATTGGTACCCTGGATATCACCATTACAGAAAAAAATACCAATTCAATATACAACCTGAATTTTGAGAAAATCATAGTTTATCCCAATCCAGTTGTGAATGGAACTTTCACAATCCGGGGGATTGAAAGGATAAAGCTGATTGAGCTAATTGATCTGGTTGGAGCTAAAGTGGCAGGGTTCAGTAATTTTAACCAGCCTTTTTTAGAAATACATCTGAATGTCACACCGGGAATTTATTTACTCAGGTTTTCTGATGGGCCACAAGTTATTCATAAAAAAATTACTGTGAATTAACCAATAATGTATTATTGTTTATAGATTTTTGAGCCACCCTTTGCATCGACCGATACGTTAGCCGGATTTCCTGAGTAATATACATCGCCACCCCC
>JBGPAO010000290.1:0-5033 GCA_041480755.1 Bacteroidia bacterium | reverse complement strand
TGGATAAGAAAAACAATTTTGTTTCTGATTATTATGAATCACAACAACAAATCCCCTTGCTTGACAGAGATAAGTTATACATAGAAAATGGGCAATATCATTTTGCAATTCCAGTATTCAAGGAAAACAAGGTACACTCAAACATAGTTATCGAGATTGATCTTTCACGCTATATTGAATCTGTTTTCGAACAATATAAGCTTGAAAATTCAATGTGGCAATGGTCAATAACTGATGAAAAGAAAATTGAAATTTTCTTTGATAATAATTTTGTTATTGATTCTCTTGATCTCAACTTCATATCTGATCAGATTCTTGAAGGAAATGAAGGTTCGTTAATTCATAAAGTTAGTATTGACGGAAAAAATGTCAAATTGATTTCTGTCTATTATCCTGTCAGAATAATAAGAAGAGATTTTGGTATGATTTTTTCACTTGAAACCGATTCTTTTCTTCTGCCCATCTTCCGAAAAATAATTTTGATCACAATTACCGGTCTTTTATTATTGGCGCTTATTCTTTATATCAATTTCCGGATAGTACAGGTTAAATCATCAGAGGCACATAAACATCAAGTTTCTGAACAATTATTGCGTAAATCATTTGACAATCTGCCTGTTGGCTTTATTATAGTAAACCAGGATAACACCATAAGGACTATTAATAACACAGCACAGGATATGCTGCTGTTGACAAAAAAAGAAGATTATGCAGGCAGGCAAATCAATAGTATTCTTCCTCCCGGCAAATCGGATGGTTCTGATACTCCTTACAGTAATACTTTCGGAGAAGGCTTCCTGTTCAAGATAAATAATGGATTCCGCGAGAATATATTATTCCGCAGAGAGTATCAAAGCGAATTTGAAAAAAGTAATATCAGGTTAATTGTTATTTTCAATATAACGTATCTTGAAAAGCTTAAAACGCGTGATCATGTAGCGCAGCTGGCCAGATCCAGTTTGATTAAGAGCATGAATGATGAAATAGTTGTACCTGTTAATACTCTGAAGGAGAATTTTAATGAATTAAAATCAAACAGTCAATCGGCAAGAGGTAAGGAAAATCTTATGATAATTGAGAAATCAATTGATCTGCTGGAAAATCTTGTCAAAGTAATGATTGATTTTTCAAGTATGAATGCCGGAAAAGTTGTCATTCAGGATATACCTTACCAGTTGCGTAACGAGATAAATCTTGCCATCGAACCATATAAAGTTGCTTCTTCGGTTAAAAATATCAGTATAATTACAAAGGTCAGAAATGACATCCCGGATAAGATGTATGGCGATCCATTCAGGTTAAGACAGGCTATTTCCCAGATACTTGAAAGCTCAATTGAAAATACAGAGAAAGGAAGAATCCTGATCAGTGTGGAAACCGTTGAACAGTTATCTAACATTATTAAACTTAAGTTCCAGGTAGAAGATACAGGCAGGGGATTGAATGTTGGCCAGATAAATGAATATCTCAATGCAAATGGGACAGATGAATTAATGGAAAAGGGAAATCTTGATTCTGCCGGCTTAAAAATGACAATTGCCAAGCAACATATTGAATTAATGAAAGGGCAGATCTGGCTTGAAAGCCCCTCTTCTATCTCCACTCATCCTGATTTTCCCGGAACAAAATATAATTTTATTATCGAGGTTTCACCTGATATTATATACTCTAAGATGCCGGATTTCAGCTCTTTACAAAACCTTCAGGATGTACAATGCCTTGTTCTGAGCCAGGTAAATGATCCGGAAGATAAAATTCCCGGATTACTTGAACAGACAGGAATTACTGTCAAACAAAGGATCTATCGAAATGATAATCTGGATTCAATAATTCAATATATCCGGGATTCCCAGAATGCTTTTCAGATGGTTGTCATCCTCGACAGGCCTGATTCAGATGGATTCCAGCTGGCATCAAAAATAAGTGAAGAAAATCTATCTGATCTTTTCCTGATCCTCATGATAAGTTCCAAACATCATCCGGAAAGTATAAAATTCTTAAGGAAATATAAAATCAATCATTACCTGGAACAACCCTTTGAGAGTTATATCATACTTGAAATTATCAAGGAACACTTTACAGGTATTTCCGGGAAATCACTCACAAATATTCCAAAAGGTTTTAAAATAAATCAGAATTTGTCTATTCTCCTTGCCGAGGATAACCTGTTCAACAGAAAAGTAAACCAGACTCTTTTTAAGAGTCTTGGCTTCGAAGTCGATCTGGCTCAAAATGGGAATGAGGTAATTAAAATGGTGAAAGGTAAAAATTACCACATAATTTTTATGGATCTGTTAATGCCTGAACTGGATGGTTTTGAAACTGCTGCCAGGTTAAGAAAAATGGAATTTAGAATGCCTATTATCGCTCTTACTGCAGTGGAAACCGAAGATGCCAGAAAACGTGCAATTGAAAACGGATTTAGTTATTACCTGGTCAAGCCTGCTGCTATTGGAGATATCAGAAAAATCCTGCTGGAATTGTTCTCTGAATCCGCTTAATTCACAATTATTTTGTGAACTTTTAATATTTGTACATCCCCTTATTATGTATAAGGAAATTAATATTAAAGCCTTTCTGAAAAAATCAGGGGGTATTCCTGTTCTGGATGTCAGGACACCCGAAGAATTTCGGCAGGGTCATATTACTGGAGCCATAAATTTACCCTTGTTTGATACTGATGAAAGAGCTATTATAGGAAGATTTTATAAAGAACAGGGCCGGGATGCTGCAATAATTAAAGGATTTGAATTATGCAGTGGGAAAACGGGGAAATTCGTATCAACAGGTAGGGCAATTGCAAAAGACAACAGTTTATTGTTACATTGCTGGCGTGGTGGATTCAGAAGTGCAAGTCTGGCATGGTTGTTTGAAACGGCCGGGATAAAAACCTGCGTTCTGAAAGGTGGTTATAAAACATACCGCGGACATGTTCTTAATTGGCTGAAACGCCCGTTTAATTTAATTGTTTTAGGAGGCATGACAGGCAGTGGTAAAACTGATATCCTGTTGCATCTTAAAGAGACGGGATTCCAGATTCTCGACCTGGAATCTCTGGCGCATCATAAAGGATCTGCCTTCGGATCGCTGGGAGAAGAAGCGCAGAAAAGTAATGAACAATTCGAAAATGATATATTTGGATTTCTTGCAGAGTGTAATCCTGATCAGCCAGTCTGGGTTGAAGACGAAAGCCAGAATATTGGCAGGAATTTAATCCCTTTTGCATTTTTCAGGCAGATCCTCACGTCACCCCTGATCTGCATTGAGACAGATATTCAAACCAGACTTGACAGACTTGTGAGAGATTATGCTGAATTCCCTGTTGATTCCCTTTCAATGTGCATAAAGAGAATATCTAAAAGACTGGGCGGCCTTAAAACAAAAGCAGCACTTGAATATCTTGAAGAGAGGAATTTTAGGAAAGTCGCGGGGATTATGCTGGATTATTATGATAAAACATATTCATATTCACTCAGAAAAAGAGATATTCGCAAGGTGCATACTGTTAATATATGTTCATTGGATTTGCCTGACGCTGCGGAAAGAATTTCAAGAATGGCTGCTTCTCTCGGATTGATTAATCAGAATTAATTACTTTATAAAGTTTGTCCGACGGACGTATCTGGTGGGCAATAGGAAAACTGAAGCTGTTACCTTTTTTTACCTTTTTAACAATTCCATCTTCAGTATGCATTTCAGTTATAGTTGCTTCTATTACACCTGTTGTTGGCCCTGTAATCAGAATTTCATCGCCGATTTTGACTGTGTCATTTTCCAAAAGGAACTCTGCAACCTTTATTCGTCTATAATAGTTTATTCCCTTGCCGATATAGATCTTTCTTTTTGTTGCTGCTGAACCATATTTTGTGCTCAATTCTGTGGTTTTCTTTCCAAGATAATATCCTTCCCAGAAGCCTTTGTTATACACAGTTAATAGTTTTCTTTCCCATCTTTTAACTTTCTCTGAATTAAAGTTTCCATTCAAGTAAGCCTTTATGGCTTCATTATAACAGGATGTTACAGTTTTGACATATTCTGGGGATCGGGCTCTTCCTTCAATCTTCAGGACTGACACTCCGGATTCAATTATTTTATCAATAAATGAAATTGTACACAAATCTTTAGGAGATAATATAAAATCATTATCAATTTCAAGTTCCTGCCCGGTTTCTTTGTCTCTGATAACATAAGCCCGTCTGCATGCCTGGAAACACTTTCCCCTGTTTGCAGAATTTCCATATTGATGCAGGCTGATATAACACTTGCCTGAAATTGCCATACAGAGCGCCCCATGAACAAACAATTCTATTTTAATCAGTTTCCCTGAAGGTCCGGTTATTTTATTATTCTTAACAGATTGTACAATTTCCTTAATCTGATCCAGGGTTAATTCCCTTGCAAGGACTACTACATCAGCAAAATTTCCGTAAAATTTTAATGATTCAAAATTGCTGATATTCAGTTGGGTGGAAAGATGTGTTTCAATATTTTCCTCTTTTGCCAGCATAATGACAGATTGGTCAGAGGCAATTATGCCATTAATCATGGCCTTCCTGGCCTTTTTAATGATATTTTTTACTGACTGTATTTCATTATCATAAACAACTGTATTCAGCGCAAGGTATGTTTTAACATTATGTTTTTTACAAACAGAAACGATCCCCTGCATGTCTTTAGCCATAAAATTAAAAGAAGATCTGGCCCGCATATTTAGTTTTTCCAGGCCGAAATAAACAGAATCCGCTCCTCCCTGAATTGCAGCCATAAGAGATTCGAAAGAACCTGCAGGCGCCATTAACTCAATATCACTTCGCGAAATTTTCACTACAGCTTATTTATTCAGCACTATTCTTATTGTTGTTCCTTTTTCAGGCTCTGATTGTTGAACAAATATCTTCCCGGAATGGTAATTCTCTATTATCCGTTTTGCAAGAGAAAGTCCTAAACCCCACCCTCTTTGTTTGGTGGTATATCCTGGTTTAAAAATAGTTTTATGCTTTGATTTAGGAATTCCCTTTCCTGTATCATGTATG
>JBGPAO010000289.1:0-5041 GCA_041480755.1 Bacteroidia bacterium | reverse complement strand
TAATTATTAAATATTTTCAAGCTGCAAAGAAATTTGATCCTGAGGAAACTTAATAACAAATTTCAAAGTTTTAATTACGAATTTCAAATAATTCAGTGATTTTTAGTATTGTGTGGAAGTTCCAACTCTCCCTTTCACAGACCCCATTCAACTCATCCTAAGTATTAGTGAGGTTTTCCCGAACGATCAAAAGTTGCAACCTTTTCTTATCTGATCTTATGAGTTCTGGTTGCCCTGCCGGGAATCATTTAGCAACCTTGACACACATTAACCGGCTTTGATCCCTGAGTAGTAGTTTGCCGTCAGCAAGCGCCAGAGGTCCCCAGTTTTGAGTTGTTCCTCCAACTCTTGAAGCCATGGGATCATTCTCTGATCCCGTCCCTCCTTCTCCAAGTAATTCTGCTGATACCAGTGGTTTGAATCCTGTAGTGTCGGGTTCAATCAGGTACAAAGACTTTCTTCCGTCTGTGGCAAGTATAAGTCCGTCAGCAAGAATCATACTGCCTTTATCGAAAAGAGGTTCACGCATTGTTTTCCACATGACCTTGCCATCCATGTTCATGCATACCAGTCCATCCTTTCGCATATTGGTTGAGAATTGAGCATAGAAATAACCATTATGCAATATTGGCGGTTTGGTTTGGTCGCCAAAATCATTATGCCTGAAAAGCTCTTTAACACTATAGCTGCCATCTGCCATTTTTTCGACTTTTATCATAACAGTACCAAGTTCATATCCTCCCACAACGATCACTCTGCCCTCACCGGCATCAAGAGCACTCGCCACCTGAATATGATTCTGCCAGTTAGAATATTCCCACAGGATTTCCCCGGTGAGTGGTAGGATTCCGACAATCTTGCCCAGAGTTTGCGGCAATTCCCGATGTCCAATAGGATTAGTAGATGAAATAACCATTGCTATATGGTCCTCTCCGTCTATTTGTACAATTGCCGGACTGGCATATGTTTCATTGCCAAGATTGGGCGTTTTCCAGACAACATCACCTGTAAGTTTATTATAAGCTACCACACCAGCTTCAGGAGCCTGGGATAAAATAATAAGCAAATCACCATAAATAAGAGGGCACTGCGTAATTGCCCATATCGGCAGCTGTTCGCCACCGAAATCCTTCCAGATATTCTTATTCCAGACGGGGTTGTGAGTATTGATATCTATGCAATACAGGTCGCCGTTATGACCGCACGAATATACAAAATTGCCATCCACGGCAGGTACGCTTCTGGAGCCGGGAAACATAGCAGTACCGGGAGCATCATAACTATATCTCCAGAGTTCTTTACCATTGGAAAAGTCAAAACACCTCATTATATCGCCAACCTCGTCCTTCCTGTCGAGTAAATAGACCTTGCCGTCTTTGATAACAGGTCCGCCAAAACCAATACCTAAATCCGCCGTCCACAGGATTTCCGGTCCATTCTCCGGCCAGGAGCGTAAAATACCTTTCTGGTCTGAAGTACTATTTCTCTTTGGTCCCAGGTACTGGGGCCAGTCTTGTGGGTAGATATTCGACACACATGCGAATAAAACCATAGAGGTGAAGAGCAGCTTATTTTTTTTCATAATTTAAATGGTTTAATAAAAGTTTTATAAAAACAAAATTTTGTAGCACCAGACTAAGGCTACAATCCCTCCAAAAGAAAAATAGGGAGTTAAAACTAATCAACTTAAAAGATGCCAGTTAACCATCTGTCAAAATCTATTATCCATTTGCCATCACCGGTACCGAAACCATGCGGCCAGTCTTGCAGAACATTGGATTCAATCGGGATGCCTGCCTGTCGTAGGGCATTGACACAAAGTTCAAACTGATTTACAAACGGATCTCTTGTGCCATAAATGAAGTAGGCAGGAGGCAGATCCGAGGCCTTAAACTTTTCAACGTCAGTGGATGCCACACTAAGTCTTCCATAAAAGGAATAGACCATTCCGACAGCGCTGACATCGGCAGAGACCTTGTCCAGTTGATCCGGTACATATTTAGGATCAATTGTGGTTCCATTTACAGTTCCGTCAAAATTCAATAAAAACTCACCACATAGGATGCCGCCCGCTGAGAAGCCCATAACAGCAATGTTTCTTTCTTTAATACCATAATCCTCAGAGTGACTGCGCACAAACCTTACTGCCCTTGCCAGATCCAAGGCTCCTTCCTGCATGGTATAAGGCTGCACACGATAATTGACGACAAAGCACTGATACCCGAGTTTACTGAGTGCTTCAGCAACAGGTATTCCTTCATTCTTATTGGCGCGGAATGCAAATGCGCCTCCTGAGCAAAGTAAAACTGCACCTTTTACCTTTGTATCTGGTTTAACAGGAATTTCTATCATTTCCGGTCGAAAACCGGGAGGATCAGCATACCGGTTATTTCCGCTTTCTGTGTATCTGGTGATTGTTGGAATTTTTCCTTCTTCCCAGAGAAATATCCGTCGCTGATCACTTTGTGCATTTAGATTACCAGTTATTCCGATTACCATCAACATGAACAGCGATACAAAATAAATCCTTCTCATGATGCTCCTGCTTATGTAAAAAACTAATTACTTATTTATATGCCTTTGCCAGAAACGAACAGCCAGATCAAGCCATCCTTCGGCATCAGTTCCCGTTCCAAGGCCGAATCCATGGCCAGCATTTTGATACCTGCGATATTCTACATCAACTCCGGCATTTTTTAAATTCTCCACTCGCCTTTCAACTGTATTGACATTAGCTATCCCATCGTTGGCAGCCACAGTAATGAAAGACGGAGAGAAATCCTTCGACCAGGAAGATTGTCCGGTATAGGCAATTACTGCTATTGCAGGTTTGGGAATATTACCGCCTCCGTAAACTGCAACTCCGCTTAATGCTATGTTTCCTGCCATTCTGGCTCCCGCCGACCCTCCCCATAAGGAATAATCCTTAGTATCAACCATTAGTGTTTCTTTATTCCTGAAGATGAAACTAATTGCCGCTACCAGATCTTCGGTAGCTCTCTGCTCACTGCCGATACGGTATCGTATGACAAAAGCATTATAGCCTTTCTTGTTTATTTCGAGAGCAAGGGGAAATCCTTCATGAAGCGAACCGACATAGGAGAAACCACCTCCCGGACAGACTATGGCAAACGGGGCCCCGGGATTACCACGAAAGAAAAACAGTCCGGTATATCTTTTACCAGGATCCCGCCTGTTCTGCTCGTCAGTATTGAAATCGTAGAAAATTGTCTTGCCTGCATCTACTTCATCAATCATGTGGTTAAGGGCGCCAACAACAACGTTTGGGTCAACATGGCTGTGATATGGCATTAATGAACCAATATCGGACAACATTGTATTATAATAACCTGAATTATTATCAAAAGGTAACAACAACTCACCAAAACCTTTGAATGCAGGGTGTTTTACAATGTCACGAACATAACCATTAGTGGTTAAATGGTTAGACATTTCCCCGTTTTTCCCATTATATTCTGATTTAATGATATTATTTCTTATTGCGAGTCCGTCCTTCGTTGCACAACTTAAAAAGATTACCATTATAATCGACAATATCAAGTTACAGCTAAAAATCAGTTCAACGCTTCTTTTGAATTTCATAGCTTCCTTAATCTTTTTTTTCTCATAACGGGCAATCCTTGTTTGCGCATACCAAAACCGTGACCTCCTTTCGAGTAAACATGAAACTCGATGCTTTTTCCGGCAGACTTCCACGCTGTAAACAATTTCACAGCTTGTAAGGCAACAAATTCATCATCGGCTGCACAAGCGTAAAACATGGGAGCAGCATCGGTTGGAACCATCAGACTATCCAGTGAAATACCATAGATAGGCGCAATAAAATCAGGACGACTCTCAGCATCATTATGAAGGGCAACTCCCATCGTGAGTATACCTCCGGCAGAAAAACCCATCAGCCCAATGCGATCCGGATTGATTTTATATTTGGACGCGTTCGCACGAACATATTTTATAGCCTGTCTGCCATCATCCTTAGCTAATTCAATAACATGGGCCACATTTGGATCTTTTAGCAGTGCTTTTGGATCATTAGTTCTACTGGATTCAGTCATTTGCTGCATAAATTCCTGCATTCTTTTCTGAAAATCTTCATCTGTTTGCCCCATATCAACCAACCGGTATTTTAATACAAATGCAGCAATCCCCTGCGACTGAAGCCACTCCGCTACCTTTGTTCCTTCGTTGTCCCATGTTAAAAAGCGAAAACCACCACCAGGAGCTACAATCACTGCTGTACCGTTTGCTTTACTCTCTTCGGGTATAAAAACGGTTAACGAGGGGTTAACCACATTACGTACCATGGAAAATTGGGGATTACTAATTTCAACCTCTTTTTGTTTCCAGTTTTCAGAACCTGGTGCTGTTCCATTATAGAGTTGAACTACTTGTTGAGCATGCAATGAGCAACTAATAATAATAGATAACCCGACTAATATTCTTTTCATCTCAATAGTTTTATTGTTTGTGAACGTGTTTTTTGCTTTTTAACTACAGGAAGACTTATTCGCTTATTGGAATTATTCTCCCCCCGGAGTAAGTAGCCTGGTGAACGAGAGCGAACCTAACTTCCAGAAGCCATTTTGTTTTACATAGACTTCTGTAACTTCAAAGGGATTGGTTACCTCGTTCCCCCCAACAACGGCTAATAGCGTAATTCTGTTTAAAAGAATAGCAGTATTGTCAATAATATTTACCGAAACTTCATAGATATCCGCTTTCTTGTACCAAATCCCTCCGCTTTTTATGACATTGAGTTCTTGTTCTTTCCCCCAGCTTCCCCCCATGTGGACAAAAACAGCTTTTTCGTGAAAGAGATTGTCCAGGGTATCTACATTTTTGTCTGCCATCCACTGCCACTTTTCTTTGGAAAGATTAATGATTTCCTGTTCCGCAGCTGTGTTACTTTTAGTAGACTGATTTATATTGGGTTGTTGTCCGAAGGACAATTGTGCACTCATTATTAAGAAAAAGAGTCCGATAATTGATGTTTTCATACTGATAATTATTTAAAAGATTA
>JBGPAO010000288.1:0-5059 GCA_041480755.1 Bacteroidia bacterium | reverse complement strand
CCTGGTTTTTCAATTACTTTCCGATTTTAATATAATGTTTCAATTAAGAAGCTAAGGCAACAACCAAAACAGATTCAGTTATGAAAAACTACTGTTACAATTATAACAGATTGAATATGGGAATTTTAGTCTTGCTGACCCTTTTTCTTTACTCATGTGGACAAAGAAGTATTCCTCAGAAGCTGGTTGGACATTGGAAAACCGACAAAATTGGAATCACTGTTCGCACCCAGGACGAAAAGGGGAAATTTGAATTTACTACTGATTCAGCCATCATCTCCTTAATGATTAAAAGTGATTATACTGTTGATGGTTTTATTGGATCAGCAAAATTCGAAAATAGGGAAATAAAGACAAACTGGCTCCTCCCTACCAGTATGACAGGATGTGCATTTACAATCGAATGTGGTTTAATTGGAAAGATATTTGAAAATGACCCTCTGGAGTCCAAAGAAGTCGAACTTTGGCTAGGACCTTTTGAAAGGGACATTGATGGAGAACTTCGTTACACTCAAGGTGGAGCACATTTTCCAATGGCTAGGTTTATATTAACCAAAGGGAAATGAGTAAAAACCTGACCCGCTAATTCTTTGGTTTCATCCTGAAATAATAATAAATATATAAAATACCGTGGATAAAAATTACTATGCCAAACTGCATATGTGGTCCCCGAGACATAATTTCTGGATATTGAAATGATCCGTAAAGAACTAAGGTGTACCACAACAGGAAAAAAAGGCCAGCATATAATTCATGTTTCCATGATAATATAAAACCTGTTGCAAAAATACCCAGAAGTAAAGGTAGTATAATCCCGGGAATACTCAGGAAATCAATTGCCTGTTGATATATTATATCTGAGAGTATATAAATTATATATAATACTGCATAATTGATAAGGAGCACGTTCAGGATGAATTTCCAACTCTGATGCTTTGTTACTGAAGTTATCCTTGAGTTTTTATACCATCCAAGAAGCAGAAAGGCAGCCGGGACCAAAAAAAGCATTGCTAATACTGTATCCATCCCTCTTTCAATATGGATTAGAGCTCCATTAATCCATATTCCAAGGTTAAAGATCATTAATAGAATCCCGAATACAATTTTAAGGAAGTTAATTAAACTTGATTTCATTAACCCAAAATAGCTTATTAAGTAATTTTACTCCTGTTTTTGCTTGTTATCCCAGGGTACGAGTTGAGAAGGATAATAATCGATACCCATTGCTTTAAACCGTTCTCCATGTCTGCCAAGCCTCTCCTTATACTCATTCCAGTCTCTTTTAGAAGCCGGTGTCCATCCGATTTCTGCAATACCAGGAAGCCGTGGGAATACCATATATTCTAGTTCGTCAATATTGGTTATTGTTTCTGACCAGAGGGGCGCTTCAACACCGAGGATATTTTCTTTTTTGATTCCCGGGACAAGAGTTGCAGGATCCCACAAATATGAATCATCTACTTCAATATAAGCTGCCCAGTGAAGTCCAAGTTTAGTGGTGGAATCATATTGCATATCAAGATAAGCCTTGGTTGCGGGAGAAAACAGCACTTTTGCACCCTGTCCCACAGCTAATAGTGCATTGGCAGCCCTATCCCAGTATTGTGCAACAGAACCTTCGTTAAGCTTTGTGGTAGCTATCTCGTCCCATCCTATAACTGTCTTTCCGTGCGATTTTACAATATCCTGGACTTTTTCAACTAATATCACATAGTCATCGTGTTTTGTTGCATGAGATTCGTCTCCGCCAATATGAAAATAAGGACCAGGTGTAAGTGCGGACAGCTCCCTTACAACATCATCAATGAATTTATAAGTTATCTCTTTTTTAACACATAAAGTACTGAATCCCACATTTGTGCCTGTATACAAATCCCTGGCCTTGCCATCGCAGTTCAGCTCAGCATAAGAGGCAAGTGCAGCATTTGTGTGACCCGGCATATCAATTTCAGGAATAATGGTTATGTAACGTTCCCGGGCATATTTTACAATATCCGAATACTGCTCCTGGGTATAATAACCACCCTTACCGCCATCTACCTGTGTACTGCCGCCATGAATTGCCAGGTTTGGCCATGATTTGATCTCGATTCTCCACCCCTGATCGTCAGAAAGATGAAGATGCATGGCATTCATTTTATAATATGAGATTAAATCTATGTAAAGCTTTACATCATCTACTCCAAAGAAATGTCTCGAGACATCAAGCATTACTCCCCGGTAATCATATTCCGGCCGGTCTGTTATTACACCTGTAGGTATTTTCCATGGCCCTTCCTGCAGAGTCGACAGTTCGATTTTTACCGGCAGGAGCTGACGGATAGTCTGAACACCACGGAACACTCCTGCTGCAGAGTTAGCTGATAACACAATGCTTTTTCTGGTAATATTTAGCTTATAGCTTTCATCATCAGAATTTGTTTCTATGCCTGATAAAGAAAGATAGATATGGCCTCCCGTTGAAGTATCTGTCGCCTGTTTAACTTCAATCTCAAATCCGGTTGCCGGTTTTAACCTTTCAGTAAGGTATTGTCCGATCTGGCTCAACTCTTTAGATTCTCCTATTACATAAATATCAGTGCCAGGATTAAGTTTAAAATATTCTCCTGTTGCAGTTATGGAAAAGGGGGCCGGAATAATACTTTCCTGCGACAGGTCTGATGGGGACTGTTTTTTGCAGGAAATCATCGTTAAAAGCATTATAAGCATTATTAAAGCTGATATTACCAGGATTTTTCTTGTATTGTACATGATTCTGAATTTTAAAAGGATACAAAATATAAATTTAATTTTATTCTCTGTGGCACATTGTGTTAAAAATAAATTTCTAATTACTGCAGATTGATTCTTTTTATAATTAATCGATTGATATGATCGGCTGTCTCAATTAGTTAAGAAAAATATCATAGCGACAGCAATACCGGTTATGAATATACCCATTGGTAAACTAATGAGGAACAACTGGCGGGAATTCATATGATGGAGAACCCAGGTTTTTTTTAGATTTCTCAGACTTAGATGAAGACCTGTTAATACCAACGCCGATTGTATCCATGGAACCATACGAGGTAAAAACTGGTGCCAGGGGATGTTAGCTGTACCAAGAAAGTCCCAGCACCATCCAAACGGATCAGAAATAGATTGCTTGATAAATGTTACATTGACAAATAACATGGGAATTACAAAGGAAATCCACAGCATAAGTCCCAGCGGGAGTAAGGTCCCGGCTGACGCGAGAAATACTTCTTTGATGCTGATCTGAAGTTTCGAAAGCATAGCGCCTGCATAGGAGAGTACATATATAATCCCCGGCATTACTAGCAGACCAAGAGCCCATACAATCAATCCATATATACCGAATAATCCCCAGTTTCCTTTGTCAATAATATTCACATAATCACGGACTACCGGCCAGTGACCTTGATACAATACACAATAAACAACAGCAAGTATAAATACACAGATTGTTGACCATGCTTCACTCAGATTACGTGTACCCAGTTCTGTCCCGAATGGCCGGGTATATAGAGTGACATTGTCATACAGACAACTTCTGGTACATTCAAGGCATAATCCGCAGTCAGAGCTCTCATTCAATTCGCCAACATTAATTCCATAAGGGCATGCCCATCCATTCTGACTTCCTTTCTGGCAGTAGAGAGCTTGACAGCGATCACATGTCTGTTGTGACTTGTTCCTGAGAGCCAGAGTGCTCATTCGGGAAAAAGGTCCAACAAAGACACTGACCGGACAGAGGTAGCGACAAAAAGCCCGAAGTTCAAAAACCAGAGACATCAGGATTGGAAGCAGTAAAAACATAATCACAGTAAACCCTGTAACTTTTGGTACAGCAACAAGAGTAGCAGAAAAAGTGGTCATGGTCAGAAGCACGATTAATTTTGGCCATCCGTTTTGCAACCATACTGGCCATTTAAGGAAAAGTCCGGAAAATTTGTTCCGATACTCCCCTTTGATTCCATCAATCGGCGTCAAAACCGATTTACGCTGGACCAGGTCACCGAAAAATGGCAATGGACAAATGGTACACCAGATTCTGCCCAGAAATGGTGTCAGCAACGCTACCAGCATGAAAAGCCAGATGGCCCACATCAAAAGAACACCAAGGTTTCTGCCTGACACTTTTGTGCCGAAGATGGAAGTCAATATCACAACATACACAACCGCCATGACTACCATGGCCAAAATTGTTTGCAGCCACCTGGAAATTACTAATTTCCGGAGAAGACCAGATTTATTCAGCAAATCCCGATAACCTGCCTTTTTATCGCCATTTCCAGCAGGTGGTTGTGATTTGGGTAAGAATCCAATAATCCATATAACCAGGATTCCGGCAGTACAACCCAGACTGAAAACAAGCAGTGTATTGGGCATAATTATCAACTTTCCTTGTTCAAAAGCATGCATGGGACCACACCATACATGGCAGCGGAAATTACTTTTCGAAACCAGATAGTTCAATATTCCGGGATGTCGGGCTATAATGACCACCTCACGTGTAAGTATCGATTTATCTGATGGGTCACTTGGTTTGAATACCTGAACTATGTCACGGGCAGGACTGACCTTGGCATCTATATCAAACTCCTCCAGGAAAAATGAATGACCGGTATCATCAGTTGAAAAGGTTAAATGGAGCGTATCTCCACGGTTGCATCTGATTACAGATGGATCTTTCCCATAACGGAAACTTCTGACATGAATATACCTTGCAACCGGTTGCCTGATAAAAAACTGAAAGATAATAGCCGGAATTAATCCGCAACTGAAAATAATCAGGAGAATGATAATTTTTCTATTGAACGCCTGAATCAAAATATAATCTTCTTTATTTCTTCAATGATAATAATTCTTTTTTTAAGAATCATTATTGATCATTCTCTTAACACATATTTATTAGATTTGTGGTGGTATATTTATTGATTTATTGGACAATTGCATATAAATCCTGGATGGCAAAAGAAAAGACTACTATTAGAAAGAATAAACACGGGTATAAAAATATCGTACCCATCGCCATTATTTTGATTGTTATAATCGG
>JBGPAO010000287.1:0-5068 GCA_041480755.1 Bacteroidia bacterium | reverse complement strand
GAAGTGATTGCCGGCATATTTGTTATAACTATTATTGCCGGTTTCTTATTAAGCGAGAATAAATGGCAATACGTAAAGAACTCACCATTTGAGGTTGGATTATTGCTTGTATTCATATTATCACTGGTGATTGAAGAAATTATCTCGGTTGAAAATCCCCACTTTTTTTTGAAAGAAACGACTTCCGTAAGTTTTATCAAACCGTATTTTATAATTATCGAGGTCTATATAATTATTAATGCCTTAATAACGCTTGTCAAAACAAGGGAGAAATGGCACCTGACTTCCATGAGCCCTGCCAGGATAATGATATTATCCTATATTGTGGTTATACTTTCAGGCAGTTTACTTTTAATACTACCTAAAGCAACATATTCCCAGGTTTCCTGGATTGATGCTTTGTTCACTTCTACTTCAGCAGTATGTGTTACCGGATTATCAACTGTGAATATATCGGAAGTTTTCACATTTGAGGGACAGCTTTTTATCCTTCTGTTAATACAGCTTGGAGGTTTAGGAATTGTTACCCTTACATCATTTGTTGCCTTGTTCATTTACAGGGGCATAAAGCTTCATGATCAGATCATGGTTAAGGAGATCTTTAGCAGTGAAAATTTTAGCTCGCTGACGACTATTATCAAAGCCATTTTAGTATTCACTTTTATTACCGAACTGGCAGGTGCTGTTGGGTTGTACTTTACATGGGCCAATCTTGGCCTGTCGGAATTTGATAGAGTATTCAGTGCCATTTTTCATTCCATAAGCGCTTACTGCAATACCGGATTCAGTATCTTTCCACAAGGACTTCAGACAGCCAGCTATAATCTTAGCCCAATATCACTGATTATCATAATGATTCTGATCGTTTGTGGAGGTTTGGGTTTTTTTACTTTTTCCGACATTCTGGGTATAGGCGAGCAAAGTATGATCAAAAAGAATGAGCTGACCCAACAAAGCAAAATTATCCTTATTTCGACTTTGATTCTGATTATTTCCGGAGCTTTACTAATATGGATCCTGCAGATTCCCGACTGGCATGATCTTCCATTCGGAAAGCAGGTATTAAATGCTTTTTTCCTGAGTATTACATCAAGAACTGCAGGCTTCTCTATTACTGAAATAGGGAATATTGCAGTACCAACGGCAATGGTAGTGATATTACTGATGTATATTGGTGCAGCTCCAAATTCTACCGCAGGCGGTATAAAGATAACCACAGGGGTGATCCTGCTTAATAGTTTCAGGGCTTTTGCAAGAGGTAAAAACAGGGTGGAGGTTGGCTGGAATACAATTCCAATGATAACTGTAAGAAAGGCATATATTGTTTTCATCGTATCAATTATTTTAATTTTTGTTGCAATGTTTATGCTTTCTTTGACAGAAAGTTCTTCCTTTTTTGATAATTTTTTTGAGATAATTTCAGCTTTTGGCACTGTCGGATTGTCAAGGGGCATTACACCTTTTTTGTCAGAACTGAGCAAAATCGTACTGATTTTGGTTATGTTAGCCGGAAAAATCGGATTATTTACACTTGCGGTAGCAATGACTGAAGAATCAGAAGGTACAAGCTATCATTTTCCTGAAGTTAATTTAATGATTTAATATTTATGGCAGAAAATCAAAGGTTTGTCTTAATCGGACTCGGTGCTTTTGGCAAAGAGATTGCACGGACCCTGCATGAACATAATGCGGATGTTATTATTATGGACCGTGATCCCAATACTGTCAATATGATGAAGTCTGAAGGATTTAAATTTGCTGTGCAGATTGATAATCTTGATCCCTCTACCCTGGCAAGATTTGTAAATCCTGATGATGTCGTAATTGTATCAACGGGCGATGCATTTGAATCAAACATTCTCACCCTTGAAATACTCAAGGAGATCGGGGTTAAAACAATTTATTCAAGGGCAACTAAAGATATTCAGGTAAAGGTCCTTGAGAAAATGGATATCACTGAGATCCTGTTCCCGGAAAAACAGGAAGGCCGGAGATTTGCTCTGAAACTGCTGAACAGGAACATTAACTTTATTGATGAATATGCCCCGGACATATATTTGATTGAAGTTCCAATACCAGGCCGGTTCTATGGGAAATCCATTGTAGATCTTAAGATCAGATCAAAACACAATGTGAATGTGATCGGGCTGAAATTGATCCTTAAGGATCCTGATGGCAATGAGACCAAGAAAATGATTTACGTTGGTTTTGAGAATACAAAGTTACAAAAAGGACATTCCTTGCTGGTTATTGGTAAAGAAAATGATCTTGAAGGACTTGTTAAGGAGAATGGCAAAAGTTAGTTCTTATTCTTTCCGATACGGATCGTTTTGTTTAAAATTATTGGTTTCGCCCAAATCCCCACGCTGAACATATAGCCGAAAGTTATCAGCAGGAACAGCATGGCAAATCTGAGTTCGAAAAGCTCACTCAGTCCTCCGATGATCCATGGTACGGTTGCTCCCCCTACAATACCAGTGCACAGTATACCTGCAAAAGAGCCATGATGTTCTTCAACAGAGTTCAGGGCAAGTGAGAACAGGATTGGATATAAGACAGAGATTAGAAATCCGATAGAAGGGAACGCATATCTTGCTATATCTGAGGGACCAAAAAGAGCTACCAGCAGGCAGATAACAGACAACGAAACAGATCCGAGAAGTATTTTCCTGCTGTCAATTAATTTAAGCAGAATTAGTCCGACAGCACAACCGACCATCATTAAACCCCAGAACCAGGCAACTGCATTTGCCCCGACAGTATTGGGATCAAGGCCATGATATCTTTCAAGAAAAGTAGAGATCCAGTAACTGACACCCTGTTCGGTACCAACGTAACAAAAGAGCCCGATAAAGTACAATATCACAACCCGCTTTTTAAACAATTTAAGGATCACAGACCAGGCACCAATTTTTTCTTCATGTGTACGCTCGACTTTGGGAAATTTAGAAACCAGCAGAAGAAGGATCATAACCAGGGTAATAATTAAGAAAAACCAGTACATGGATATCCATGACATATCCGATGGGATAAGCCCGGACAGGATCCTGATAATTAAATCTGAATCGCCGGATACAGATTTCAGGTTCAGGACAAAATATTTATAGATCTGTGGACCGATATAGGATGCTCCGCCGAAGATCAGCTGTGCCATGGCAGAAAAGAAAGCAAAGTTTTCTTCTCCTCCGCTAACCCTTAATAAAGGATTAATCACAACCTGGAGCATTGCAAAACCAGAACCTATGATAAATAATGTACACAGAAAAACGCTGAACCCGGGTATCAGAACAAATATAATTACACCGGCAAGCACAAGAAGAAATGCGCCGATCATTGTTTTTTTCTCCCTGTAGGACTCCACGAGCATACCACCAGGAATGGACATCACTCCATAAGCCAGGAAAAATGCCATGGGCAGGAAGCCTCGCATGAAATCATTCAGTTTGAAACTTTCTGCAACCGGTGGATTAATGGCACCAAGTATGTTTGTGATTATTGAAATCACAGCGAAAGTCAGGAAAACCAGGAATACAAGGTAATAATTGCGTTTCATCAGAGTGCTTTTAAAAGTGGGTCACGGGCGAAGATATTAAAAACTGTCTCCGTTTGCAAAGGACATATTTATTTTTTACCAAAACCCAATGGAATTGGCACAATCGTTGTATTGTAATTAATTGGTTATATGATTTATTTTTATAATTTTACGGGCTGTTGAAATTTTATGAGCGGGAAGAATCTATATGAGCAGGTGATGGTAATTTTCGGAGGAATAATGATTTTTTTCTACATTGGATTGGGATTATTTATTATATTTTCGCCATTATTTGATCATAAGTTTATCAGGATTATTTTTGGGTCGGCTCTGATATTGCTTGGCGTGCAAAGAGCATTCAGGACATATGAAAAAGTAAAGGAAGTTTTTTTTACGCAAGATAATTCAAACGAATGAGGAATAACTTAAAAATATTATCTGTCAGTCTGCTTGTCCTTGGAGGATTGATTTCCTGCATGGTTTCATGCAATAAAAACAAACCATTAAAAGAAACACCCACCCGCGGCGATATAAAGATCAGTGTGGATGAATCATATAAGTTACTTATAGATGCTGAAATCTCTACTTTCGCTTTTTTTTATCAGAATGCAAAAATAACTGCCGATTATAAACCTGAATGGGATGTAATTTCTGATTTTATCAAAGATTCAGTGCAGGTAGTCGTGGCTAATAATAAACTTACCCAGGATCAGGAAGCATATTTGCGTGAACAGAATTATTTTGTCCGTACAGTTACTTTTGCCAAAGATGCACTGGCCCTGATAATAAATAAAGATAACGTGGATTCTCTTTTGACTTACAATAATATAGAGGGTATTTTTACTGGCAGAATAACCAGGTGGGCGGAAATAAATCCTAAATCACAGCTGGGTGACATCTCCGTTATTTTTGACCATACAAAGTCAGGTAATATAAGATATTTCAAGGAAAAGTTCGGGATTACAGGTGAGTTGTCTGATGACTTTTTTGCGCTTAATTCAAATCCTGAGGTTATCGATTTTATTTCACGAAATAAAAACAGTCTGGGTATAATAAGTGTAAATTGGATCAGTAATCCGAATGATTCTCTCAGCATGAGTTTTATCGACAAAATCTGTGTGGTGGGTGTTACAAATCCAGGCCTGGACCAATCCATTTATTACCGGCCCTATCAGGGTTCGATTTATCAAAAGACATATCCTTTTACCAGGGAGGTATATTTACTTTCACGTGAAATATTTACGGGCTTAGGTTCGGGATTTATTGCCTTTGTTACAGGGGAAAAGGGACAAACAATCGTTCTCAAATCAGGACTGGTCCCTGCAACTATGCCAGTCAGGATACAACAGTTTGCTGAATAATGAGTTTAACAATTAAATTACAGATAAAGTGACAACAATTAGAATTAAATTAAATCGGTTTTTTTTACTGACAGGTCTGCTGAATATATTTTTAATTAATAATATCACATCACAGGATCTGACTACAGCAATCACTTACACGAAAAGCGAGAAGTATGATGCAGCTGATGAAATT
>JBGPAO010000286.1:0-5098 GCA_041480755.1 Bacteroidia bacterium | reverse complement strand
TTGTAAGGATCAAAACAGAATCCATAAAATTTTCTGAGAAATATTCTTTTACTAAGTGCTTGTCCCAATATACTGTTGCCAGACCTGAATATGCCTGAGCGAATGTAGGATCATATTTTAATGATTTTTTATATAAATCTTCGGCTTTTTGTAGTGACCCTTTTATATATTCTTCTCTTCCTTGCTGATAAAAACTGTATGCTGTCAGGTTTTTAGTTGGTATTTTATTAATAAGTTGTTTCTCTTCAGGTGTTATTGTTGCTTTTAATGCTGAGACAACAGATTGGGCAATTTCGCTCTGTGTACTATAAATATCTTTGGTTTCCAGTATTTCCTTTTCGTAGGATTCTGCCCAAAGATGTCTTTCATTATTACCAACAATTAATTGTACTCTAAGGCGATAAGAATTGCCGTACTTTTGTCCACTACCCTCGACAATATAACTTACATTAAGTTTCTTTGCAATTTCAGGTATAGTCGGTCTATCTGTACCTTTGTATTGGACTGTAGATGTGCGTGAAAGAACCCTAAAATCTTTAATTTTTTGCAGATTATTCAGGACTTCCTCCATTATGCCATTGATAAAGTACTGATTACTATCACTTGGACTATCATTGAAAAATGGTAATATTGCAATAGATTTTTCAAGTTCTTTTGCCGGTTTGCCAATACTTATGATCTTAGAAAAGAATAAAACTACAAAAACAGTCATAATAATCGCTATTAATCCGGCGAGTAGCCCGGTCAACCTTTTCTTAGAGATAGTTATACTCTTTTTTACATCTTCAGTGCTTGTTATTTCCTGTCTGATTTCTTCAGATGGTTCTGCTTTAATATCTGTTCGGGTCTCCTTATATTTCAGATACCACTTAATGATTATATCAAGATTATTAAGAACCGGTTTTACCTGTTCGGGATCAAAGTCTTTAGGATGAGTACCAAAAGTTGATAACGTATTCAAACCTTCCATTGAGGCAATTATGTTGGAAGGAACCTTTTTTTCGTGGCTTAATTTATCAATGATACCTTTAAGTGGTTCGGATCCACGAGGTCTTTTTAGTTCACTTTCACACAGGTCTGTAACAATTATTTCCAGGCACCTCCTTGAATAGAGCATCACAACATTCGCATCTTTTGTCTCTATTAGTTGTTCCAGCTCCTTCTCCAACTCAGGAAATCTGCCTTTTAGAGAGATGTACAACGATTCAAGTTCTTTTATTTCAGTTGCCCAGATCTGCATGAAGGTAGTTATTAAAACCAGGTTTAATTATATAAAATTACGTTAATTCAAATGTAAAATCAAATAGTTATTAATAGACAGATGAGATTGACTTTAATCCAGACTAGGGATAGTTTTCAGATAATAACCTTAAACTTATAATGATAGAGTGCCTTTTAATTATTTAATTTTAAAAGTTTGATAATAAAAAAAGAGGTGCAACAATATGTCACACCCCTGTAAAGAGGTAATAAATACTATTACCCCTCCCTTAATTAATTATGACCATATTTTAAAATTCCATACATAATAAGCCTTACCCTTGACTATATAAACATCCTTCAAGGTAACAGTCATTTTAACAGCCTCAACCCAGACTATATCTCCTATTTTTAGATCTGGTAGTAATCCGACTACTATAACCTCAAATGGACAATATAGCCTGGCTAGCTTACCACGTTTGTCAATGATCAGGATACTGTCAGTACCAACAAGCTTAAATAACGCTCTTATATATTGCTCATTTTTATCCATAGTTAATTGCTTGTTGTCAGGATAAGAACCAGTGCTTAGAGCTTGTTTCCAGGGCTTCCTGGATACTTTTAATGAAGGAATGACTACCAGCTCCCCTGTCAAGAAATGTATCAATATACGAACTCTTATTGGCTCCAGTGAAGAGATTATACAGCTTCCACAGGTCAATATCACCATTGTCATTCTTACAAAAGGATTCACTGCTGTAATAGTCCTTTGCTACCAATGATACCTGTGAATCACTTACTGGCAGTTCTGGAATATCCTTTTTATCCTTATGAGGTAAGTACTGATACAACCTGGATCTACCTATTAATTGAGCAAACTGGCTTTCTGTAATGTTGTAATTATCCAGCCTGTTTAACTGTTCAAGCTGTATGACTGAGTTGAAATTTGAAAATAGTTCATACGCTTTATTAGCCAATTCATGAACTGTTCTTACTTTCAGTTCAGCCTTAAATCCATCCGTTGAAATGCATAGATTGATACATACTGCATTCTTAAAACCTATGAATATTTTGAACCTCTCTTCAGATTTGCCACGATATAGATTCTCCAGGTTATATGCCCTGACACCACCTACTGTTAATGATAGATCATTACCATTGACTGTATCCCTGATTGATGGTATTTCAACAACAAAAGCCATCCTCTCATAATAGATGGTCTTTTCATTATCAGTCAATAAATCCACTGATTTACCCATTGCTTCAGGAATACGGCCTTTAATAGGATGAGACACCCTTACAGCAGGTTTCAGCAATCTTTCCCCATTGAACCATCTTTGTGCTGCCTCATAAACAGCCAGGATAAATTCAGGATTACTGATTGTTGATTCATTATCCTTGGCAAACACTGGTATGATACATTCATTCCTGAGTCGCTCAAAGGTCAATGGTTGAGTATTAGATAATATGAATTGGTCTGATGAGACCTCAGAATCAACAACCTCTTCTACGATTGGTGATTCAATAACATTTACAAGTTCCATAATTATTGTTTTTTAGGTTCAACAACATTTTCCACAATTGGATTTTCTATATCAACCTTGCGCTGTTTACATAAAGCTTCAATTTCCTTCTGGTGAAGTGGATTGTTTTTATATATCTCACGAAGCTCCTCTAAAGTCTTTGCCTGGTTAATGGTGGTTATTAAGTCATTAATATCCACTCCTGCCTTGCACCACTGCATTATCCTCTGGCCAGTAGCTTCTGTAATAACCCATTGAGGTTTGTCCATAAACATACCTGTCCTGTCCTTAGAAGCTGAGGCATTATGTTTAATGTCCAGATCAAGTACAATTGTAAATTCATAGTCTAAGCCTTCTCTGGTAATACCTTTTAATCCCACCTTTTCAGGAACATACTTGCCATTCTTTTCTGACAGCACATAATCCTGCTTTGAGCGGATTGTAGCAATTAAATGACAGGGTGATTGAAGCATTTTCTGCACAAATGCATTGTGACGTGGTGTGATCTTATTCCAGTTGGTGAAAGTATTACCTGTCATGTTGCCATGAATTTCGAGTATACCTCCCTGACCTTCCCATTCAGCTGAAATACTGTCAATGATTATGACTTCCATTCCAGCCTTCTCACATATTTCTATTGCTTCTATGTATATTTCCGGAGAGAATGGTCTAGAGAGGTTGAGTACCTTGTAATTACCAAGGTGAGCATATAGGTCGGCTGAGTGATTTTCTGTGTCAATCACTGCAATTTTCGACCAATCATTAGATAATCCGTACCCTATTAAAAGAGCACTATAGGTTTTGCCTGATCCTGAAGGTCCCTGCAAACCCATTTTAATTTTAGCCTGTTTACGTTCGGCTTTTCTTAAGTCCATAGCTTAATTAGTTTTTAAAGTATAGAAGGGAGGATTTCTCCTCCCCTTAACTAAATTGAATTAGCCTGAACAACTTCTTCTTCCTTTACAACTGCGTCCACAGTTTCACCTTCTTTCAGGTAAATCCATCGGTGGTCAAGGTTAATTAATTCCCCTGTTTCAGGAATAATAAAGCCATAAGGCTCACATGGAACTCTGTGGATAGAGCCTGGAATTTTTTGGCCAATAAGCTCCTTACAGACTTCCTCTGTAAAAGTGGAAGTGACAGAAGCACTTTTAGCGGTTGCATAATAACGGCCAGTCTGTTTAGACATAACCATTTCAAGACCTCCTTGCAGCACGAGAGAAAAGAATTTTTCTCCGGCCAGGTTTTGTCTTTCTCGAAAACCAATAATTGTTACCATAATTAATAAGTTTTAATTAAACAATAAGTTAATTCGTGCCGGAGTGAATCCCCCAACACAATCTTAGCCGTGGTGTTCTTTGGAATAGGTTTGTGCAGTCACCAGCAGAAAATTGGAAATCTAATGATGTAGACTTAAAACATTAATTATTAATTCAATACAAAGTATTTACTAAAATAATGGAGAAGAGGAGGGGCGGTGGTTGGAAAATAGCTAATAGTTGAGGTATATATAAGATCTCTTTTTAAAAAAAAAAATTAAAAAAATTCAGATAGGCTGTATACTCCAAATTCAAAAAAAAACATCATGGTGCTTTAGACTTTTATCCTTCACTACAGCAACTACTAATATTTTTTTTAAACTCACTTGATTTTGGTTTAAACAGCTTGTAACTTTGTTAATTCAGCTATTCTAATAAATTATCTATTAATAGATATACCATGAAAAAAATATTTAGAATTCCAGGAATAATCTGTCTTCTCCTCCATTCAATATCATTGTTTTATTCATGTAAGAAAGAAGTTCCAACTTTGACAACCTCTGCTGTAACTAATATCACAGTGTCGTCTGCTTCAAGTGGAGGAACAATAGTCGATGATGGTTTAAGTACAATAACAACTCGGGGTGTCTGTTGGAGTGCAGGGAGTACACCCACGATAAATGACAATAAGACTTCTGATGGTGCAGGCGCAGGTATATTTACAAGCAATATTTCTGGTTTGGATGTAGCAACAAAATATTTTGTCAGAGCCTATGCAACAAATAGTGTAGGTACCGGATATGGAATGGCAATACCATTTACAACTTTAGGACAACTACCAACTGCATTAACTCTATTAGCCACCAATGTAACTTTTACTACCGCTACCTTAAATGGAACAGTGAATGCTAATTATCTATCAACTTCTATCCTGTTTGAATATGGTACCTCAATAAGTTATGGGAGTACTGCAACAGCAATTCAAAATCCCGTTGAAGGGGATAGTATAACAAATGTTAGTGCAAATATTTCAGGATTAAATGCAGGAACTGATTATTATTTTAGGATTAAAGCAGTAAATTCCCTTGGAACAACATTTAGTAATGTTATTATATT
>JBGPAO010000285.1:0-5107 GCA_041480755.1 Bacteroidia bacterium | reverse complement strand
TGTTACCAGCAGCGGAAATGATTGGTGGTACGAGACCATGCCCAATGTTTTTTTCCTTCAGTTAAATTACTTCTACCCATATCTAGGTGATTTTGATTACCAGGTTAAAACACTGGCGAACCAGTGGCTGACTGCAACTGTTTTTATGGGTGGCAGTGCTACACCCTGGAAAGTACCAAACCTGAATTACCGGGCCTGGAAAATGTCAACAATGACTCCGCTTGAAACAGGGACTAAAGAACCTGAAGCTGCCGGGGCTATTGCCTGGATCCTTTATAACGCTTATAATATCACAGGTGAACGAAAATATCTGACAGGGGCGGAATGGAACCTTGAGTTTCTGGATGCATATTCTGGAAATCCTTCCTATGAACTCCAGTTACCGTATGGTGTGTATACGGCAGCCAGATTAAATGCGGAGCTTGGCACACAATACAATGTAGAAAAGATGATAAACTGGTGTTTTGACCGTGGAGAACTTCGCGGATGGGGTGCAATTGTGGGGAAATGGGGAGATTACGATTGTTCCGGTCTGATCGGTGAAGCTAACGATAATGGCAACGATTATGCGTTTACCATGAATGGCTATGAACAGGTGGGGGCATTGGTTCCAATGGTGAGATACGATGACCGGTTTGCAACTGCCATTGCCAAATGGGTACTTAACCTGGCAAATGCTTCCCGCCTCTTCTATCCAAATTATCTGCCTGATGATATGCAGGATAATGCGGATTGGGCTCATACATACGATCCCAATTCCTATATTGGCTATGAATCAATGAAAGAGATTAAAAACGATAAAAGTCCCTTTGCTACCGGGGACGCGATGGATGGTGGGTGGGCATCAACAAACCTGATGTTGTATGGTTCTTCTCATGTTGGAATTCTCGGGGGCATTATCGAAAAAACCAATATTGAAGCCATTCTTCGTCTTGACCTGCTGAAAACCGATTACTACAGGAGTGATGCTTATACAACCTATCTGTATTACAATCCTTATGATATAAGCAAATCCGTCGGATTAACACTGCCAACCGGCTCCTTTGATATGTACGATGCAATTTCCAACTCATCCATTGCATCAGGAGTTGCAGGAAATACCAGTTTTACTATCCCATCCAAAGAGGCCGTGATGCTGGTAATTTTTCCTTCCGGCACATTAATAACCACAGAAGGAAAGAAGACTTATGCCGGGAATGTTATAATTGATTACAATAACGAAAACACTGTTTCAGATTATCCGCCCAGAATTAAAGCTCTCGAAGCTGAAAAAGCAATAATTGTGACTGGTACATCAACGCAGGTTTATTGTACAGCTTCCGATCCCGGGCAGGAAGCACTTACCTATGAATGGACAGTGGATGGGGTAACAAATACCGGTACTAATATATATGAATTTGCAGCGCCTGAAACTACCGGAGTTTACCGGGTTGAATGCAAAGTTGCTGACCCCGGTAACCAATGGGATACCCTTTCTGCCTGGGTAGAGGTAGTTGAAAAGATAATGAATCCTCCCGAAATTCTGAAAATTGAAGCTGATCCGGTGAAAGTTCACCTGGCAGGAACCATTGAACTTAACTGCATTGCCCAGGATTTAAATAATGACACTCTTACATATGAATGGACAGCTGGTTCAGGGAATTTAATTGCTGAAAATAACTGCGCCACTTTCACTGCTCCGGATGCAGAGGGCAATTATTACATTGTTTGTACTGTGACTGATACAGACGAAATGACTGATACCGACAGCGCCAAGGTGATGGTACGTGATCTGTCCGTACTCCCAACAGGCAACCTTATTGCGCATTATCCGCTGAACGGGAATGCACAGGATGCCAGCGGCAACGGATTACATGGAACCCCCGGTGGGATCTCCTGGGTCAATGATAAGGAAGGCACACCCAATAATGCAGCACACTTCGATGGTACAAATGATTATATTCATGTTCCAAATGAAGATTTACTGAATTTTCAGAATGCCTTGTCAATAGCTTGCTGGATAAAGATTGATCAGTTCTTTGAACATGAACAACATCCTGTTTCTCACGGAAGCTGGCAAAACCGATACAAAATTTCTATAGGAGATCAAAATATCCGTTTTACGGTGAATACATCTGATGGTATAAAGGATCTCGACTCTAAAACGGTTCTTGCAACAGGTCAATGGTATCACCTGGCAGTAATATATAATGGAGCAGATATGGAGATCTGGCTTGATGGAAAACTGGATGCATTCACTTCCCATCAAGGCCTGATAAATAAAACAGTGTATAGCCTGGCATTTGGTCAAAACCTGCCTGGTGAAAATGGATACAATTTTAAAGGAGCGCTTGATGCAGTCAGCATTTTCGATTATGGACTTTTTCCATCCCAGATAAAGGACCATATGGAAAACAGTATTAACCTGAGTATTCCAAATTCAGAATTTGTACCCGGTAAAGGATTTAGAGTATTTCCAAACCCGGTATCCGGGTCCGACATAAATATCATATTTTACAGTATGCAGCCTGAAGATATAACATTAACATTGTATGAATTATCAGGAAAGCAAGCAGGTGTGAAAAAATATTTCAATACTGCGGCACAGGAATCAACCTTTACTCTGCCTGCAGGGATGCTGGAAAACGGAATTTACATACTCTCAGTTACTGGTAATAACTGGACTGGATATGAGTTGATCATTATTACCAGATAACGATAAATGAAACAGATAAAACAATATGAAATATTTCTCTTTCTGTTGATTATTTTGCCTTCATGTTACTTTGGAAGGAAAAACAAGGATTCAGCCCTTGAATATTGGTCTTCAAATAATAATGGCGAAATGACCTTTTCACGCAAGACAGTGGAAGCGTGGAATCTTTTACATCCTGATCATACTCTGAAATACCAACCCATACCTGAAGGTCAATCATCAGAAGAAATAATACTGGCCGCAGTTGTGGGAAAAACCACTCCTGACATTTATTCTAATATGTGGCAGGGAAGCGTTGAGCTTTATGCCAGAGCACATGTGTTGGTCCCGCTGGATACCTTAGCCGGATTCGTCGATTTTATTCATGATCGTTGCGATTCATTGACTATTAGTGAAATTACTTCATCAGATGGTCATATTTACCAGGTCCCATGGAAGATCAATCCGTTTATGACCATATATAACAAGAAATTGTTAGAAGAATTAAACCTTGATTCACTTCCACAAACTTATTCTGAATATTTATCTGCTGCAGAAAAGTTTAAAAAGGATTCTGATGGAGACGGATATGTTGATCAATGGTTTGGAAATGCATCAGTTAGATTGTCCTGGTACCAGCAATTATTCAATTTCTATCCGTTATATATAGCAGCATCTGACGGATTACCACTGGTAAAAGACAGTAAAGCCTGTTTTAATAATAAATATGCAATTGGAGTATTCAGGTTTTTACAGGAAATTTATAAAGAAAATTATTTCTCAAAAGACCAGCAATCAGATGTACAGGATCCTTTTATTGCTGGTAAAATAGCCACAAAATTTACCGGTCCCTGGGAAATACAGCATTTAAATATGTTTAAGCCTGAAGGTTTTGAATATGATTTCTTTCCTATACCTGTTCCTGATGATCATAAAGGACCAATTTACACATATTGTGATCCGAAAAGCATTGTCATTTTCAGCACCTGTAAAGATCCTCAGCTAGCCTTTGAATTTATTAAGACTATGGTTGATGAGCAGGGAGACTTATTGTTCCTTGAAACGACAAACCAGTTACCGCGAAGGAATGGCCTCGATACCATAAGCGCTTATAAGGACTTCTTTAATACAAATCAAAAATTACAGGTATTTGCTAAGCAAGCCAAATTTGTTAAGGGAATGGATAACTGCGAAGTCATTACCGAAGTCCTGGATATTATAACCCAGGAATACGAAGCCTGTGTGTTATATAATATAAAAGAGCCCGAAAAAGCGATTGCTGATGCCGAAAAGGCTATCAATGTCCTGCTACGTACATATTAGGAATAATGTAAAATGAAGCACAGGAAATCAATTTTAGCATATTTTCTGATATCACCATACCTGGTTCATTTAATCCTGTTTATAACATTTCCTGTAGTTTTCTCTATTGTGTTGACATTCCATAAATGGAATATTATATCCGATATGCAATATGTTGGATTCGATAATTTTATCAGGCTTTTTGAGGACAGGCTGTTCTGGAAGTCCATAGTTAATACGATAATCTTCCTGATTATCCATATCCCGCTTCAAATCATAATAGCATTAGCATTGGCATATTTTCTGAACCAGAAGATATTTCTCAAAGGGTTTTTCAGGGCAACTTTCTTTTTACCGGTTGTAATATCAGGTGTTGTCATTACAATGATATGGCAGCAATTATATGGATTTGATTCGGGATTGCTTAACAAATTGTTACTGACTTTTGGATTAAGGAAAATAGAATGGTTGACAAATAGGAATATAGCAATGATTTCAATTGCAATAATGGCTACATGGAAAAATGTAGGGCTATATGTTATCCTTTTTTTGGTGGGTTTACAGTCTGTGCCACAAAGATATTATGAAGCTGCAGATGTTGAGGGGGCTAATCAATGGCAAAAATTCAGGTATATAACCTTGCCTGCAATAAATCCCACAGTTTTCATGGTTATAATTCTATCTACAATTGGGGGATTTAGTTTATTTATCGAGCCATATATTATGACAGGAGGCGGTCCTTTAAACAGTACATTGTCGGCCATGCTATATATTTATAAACAGGCATTTGAATATTATCATATGGGTTATTCGGCAACACTGGGAATATTCTTTGCTTTGATTATAATGATAGTTGTAATAATTCAAAAATATACAATTGAAAAGGTCTCTTTTCTGCTCTCTGTCGCAGTAATAATCGCGCATCTGCAACTCTTTTCATGTCCTTGTCATTGTAAGTATTTCCATCTATCTCTATCTATATCAACCAATTAAAAACAACTCTATGTTTTTGCATACCCTTTGCGTTCTCTTAAAGCGAGCAGAAATCCCGGGTTAAGTTGACAAAGCTGCTCGCAACCTGATAAACATCAGTAACAAATCTTTTTAACAATCAAAACAGTAAGGAGTTTT
>JBGPAO010000284.1:0-5121 GCA_041480755.1 Bacteroidia bacterium | reverse complement strand
AAATGGAATTAATTTTCAAAAATACGAGATTATTTTAGCAAATTAACTAAAGATTTCCTGACAGGTTTATAAATTAAAATCCGGGTAAAACATAATCTTCAAGTTCGAATGCGAATTTAATTCTCTGGCCGGACCGGTCAATTGTAATCTTAATCTTTTTACCAGCCTTTCCCTGGAAAAACTTATAGATTTCATTTAATGACAGGTCCCCTGCTTCTCTGTTGTTTATGGAGTAAATAAAATCATTTTTGCTTATCCCTGCTCTTTCCGCTGGTGAATCGTTGTAGACCTGCGATATCTGGTAGAAATTTACCCCGGGGTAAGGACACATTAACTCAATCCCGCACCTGTTATATGAAAAAGGCTCATTATAATTGTCATTTTTGCTGAGGGTGATAAGTTCATTGGGATAATCAATTATGATATTAAATCGCCTCAGAATCTCGGCACCCAGACTTCCGCTTCGTCTTTCAGGTCCGGTCGCTGACTCGATTGAAACTGAATCCGGAAAAGACACTAAAATATCTTCCAGGTTAAAACGATCGATAGATACCTTGTCAAATCTCGTTAGATATCCATTGACATCCCCGCTTAATCCGCTTCCAAGGAAGGTTTTCTTTGCCCCTGGAGGAATTTTGAAATCTTTTATGGTATTCTTATCAAGCCAGAGAGAACTGCTTGCTCCTGTGTCGAGCATGACTTTGAGAGGGATAATTCTGCCATCAGAAAGCTGAAGCCTTATATATATAAACGGTTTCCTGTTATGAATAATTAACGGAATGGTTACATTTTTTCTGTTGTACTTTCTATACCTGTAGTATTCAGGATTGTAAAAAATTATTTCTTCTTTGTCGTAGTCTATTTTGGTAATAAATGAGTTGAATACGCTGTAACTCAATATGCCATGGATCTTATAACCAAGTTTACCTGAAAGCTGGAAAATGTTTTTTAATAGTACGAAGTAATCCTGGTTTATTCCCTTTATGCCGGAAATATCTATCTCATTGCCAAATGCAAGAATTGCCTCCAGGGAAGTGCCAGTCCCAAGCCCTTTCAATTGGATCTCCCTGGCATAGTTCAATTTAAGCTCCTCTCCGGTGGATAAATCGCAGATTATAGAAGTATTAATACCTGTATCAAGAATAAAATGGAGAGTATCGGATCCGTTGATTTGTATTGGTATGATTATCAGATTATTGATCGACTTGAAAGGCAATTTTAGGTTGCGTTGGCGGGGATTGATGAAGGAAAGTTCCTTTGATTGCTCAACCTGACTCAGTGTCGTGATTTGTGATGAAATGGCCGTCGATATAAAAAACAATGCAGAAGCAAACAGAAATGCGAGTCCTGACCCCGATGGAGTACGCCTGTTCATATTCATATGAGCTTTGTTAGCCTGATGGAACATTTCAGACTGCAAAATAAATGAAAATGTTAAATATTCTTTTGGAATGATCATCCAATCCGGGTGCCAAAATGACATTAGAAAATCGTTATTTGCCAATGGCAGGCAATTTGTAGCTCAACCCCGGTTGTATATCCCGGAACACGGAACCCTTAACCTGGAACCCTTAACCTGGAACCCTTAACCTGGAACCCTGAACCTGGAACCCTGAACCTGGAACCCTTAACCTGGAACCCTGAACCTGGAACACGGAACACGGAACACGGAACACGGAACACGGAACGCGGAACGCGGAACGCATAACGATTTAACCAGAAAATGTCAACAAAAAATTAAAAGAAGGAAAAACACATGAACTTAAATAACTTCACAATAAAGTCTCAGGAAGCTGTACAGCAGGCCTTTGCAATAGCTCAGGGGAATACACATCAGGCTGTTGAAACAGGGCACCTGCTTAAGGGTGTAATTATTGCTGCAGAGAATGTGAGTACATACATTCTGAGAAAAATGGGTGTTAATATTTCATTATTTAACAGGGCGCTTGATAAAATAATCGAATCTTATCCGAAAGTCTCAGGAGGAGAAACTTACCTGTCTTCAAATGCCGTCCTTGCACTAAATAAAGCAACTGATTTTTCCAAACAACATGGCGACCAGTTTGTTTCAGCTGAATTTATTCTCTGGGGACTTATGGCTACGGGGGATGATGTATCAAATTTTATGAAAGACCAGGGGATGAATGAGAAAGACATAAAAAGTGCCATTAATGAACTTCGAAAAGGATCGAAAGCTGATAGTCAGACTGCAGAAGATACTTTTAACAGCCTGAACCGTTTTGCAATAAATCTTAATGAAATGGCCATTAACGGGAAGCTTGATCCTGTGATAGGCCGGGAGGATGAAATCCGGCGTGTCCTGCAGATTTTATCGAGGAGAACCAAGAATAATCCCATATTAATAGGTGAACCAGGTGTAGGTAAAACTGCTATAGCTGAAGGACTTGCACACAGGATTGCAAAAGGGGATGTCCCGGAAAACCTCAAGACAAAGCTTGTTTATTCCCTGGATATGGGCGCACTCATTGCAGGAGCAAAATACAAAGGTGAATTCGAAGAACGATTAAAGTCAGTTGTAAAGGAGGTTGTTGGATCACAGGGAGAAGTCATTTTGTTTATTGACGAAATCCATACCCTGGTAGGTGCCGGAAAAGGAGAAGGGGCGATGGACGCTGCAAACATACTCAAACCTGCTCTGTCAAGAGGTGAATTAAGGGCAATAGGGGCAACTACATTGAATGAGTATCAGAAATATTTTGAACAGGATAAGGCGCTGGAAAGACGATTCCAGATTGTCATGATAAATGAGCCTGACGAAGTCGATTCTATTTCAATCCTCAGGGGATTGAAGGAGAGATATGAGTCCCATCATAAGGTGAGGATAAAAGATGAAGCTATAATAGCAGCTGTAGAATTGTCACACAGGTATATAACAGAAAGATACCTGCCCGATAAAGCCATAGACCTGATGGATGAAGCTGCTGCAAGACTGAGGCTTGAAATGAATTCTGTACCTCAGGAAATAGATGAAATAGAAAGGAAAATCAAGCAATTAGAAATAGAAAAAGAAGCCATCAAAAGAGATGGAGATCAGGATAAAGTTGAAGAAATAGGTGCACAGATCAAGGAAATGACCGAAGAAAGGAATTCCCTGAGAGCAAAATGGGAATCTGAAAAGGTTATAATAAATAAAGTACAACAGTTAAAGGAACAGATTGAAAACTTAAGATTTGAAGCAGAGCATGCTGAAAGGGAAGGAAATTATGGAAAAGTAGCGGAGATAAGGTATGGACGGATAAAGGATATTGAATCTAAAATTGAAAAACTGAATGAAGAACTTCATGAGATTCAGAAAAACAATGCTATGATAAAAGAAGAGGTCGATGCAGAAGATATTGCTGAAATAGTAAGCAGCTGGACAGGGATTCCTGTCAGTAAAATGCTGCAAAGTGAAAGAGACAAGCTTCTGTTTCTTGAGGATGAATTGCATAAGAGAGTTATTGGCCAGGATGAAGCAATCTCATCTGTGGCTGATGCTGTAAGAAGAAGCAGGGCCGGGCTTCAGGATTCCAAAAAACCGATAGGCTCCTTTATTTTTCTTGGTACTACCGGTGTGGGTAAGACCGAACTTGCAAAAGCACTGGCAGCATTTCTGTTCAATGATGAAAATCTTATTACCCGGATTGATATGTCAGAGTACCAGGAAAGATTTTCTGTATCCCGGCTTATCGGTGCCCCTCCAGGATATGTGGGCTATGATGAAGGCGGACAGCTTACTGAAGCAGTCAGAAGAAAACCCTATTCAGTGGTCTTGCTGGATGAAATTGAAAAAGCACATCCGGATGTATTCAATATTCTTTTGCAGGTCCTGGATGATGGAAGGCTTACAGATAATAAGGGAAGAACAGCAAATTTCAGAAATACCTTAATTATAATGACATCAAATATTGGCTCGCATCTGATATGGGAAAATATGAAGGAGTATGATGAAAATAAGGCAGAAGAGGTTCATGAAAAAACCCGGAATATGGTCTTTGATCTGTTGAAACAGACACTTCGTCCGGAATTTCTCAACCGTATAGATGAAATAATAATGTTTAAACCATTGACATCTGAGAATATCAGGGATATTGTAAAACTCCAGTTGAATGACCTGCAGCTGAAATTATCAGCAAATAATATAAGAATTGAATTTACGGATAAGGCAGTAGACTGGCTGGCAAAACAGGGATATGATCCTCAATATGGGGCCAGACCGCTAAAAAGACTTATACAGAAAAACATTTTAAATGAGATATCACGAATGATAATAGGCCAGGAAGTATCTAAAAATCAATTAATTATCATTGATGCTGAAAGATCCGGCCTTTCAATCAAAAATTCAGCTATTGCTTAAAACTATTAATGAAAACTCTTGAGGCAGTCTTCTTTGGTATTATAGATCTCAAAAACGTTATGTAACTGGAGCAGCTTAAAGAGTTCCATTACTCCGGGAGTAATGTTGCAGATTTTAAAGAATCCGTAGTTGTTATTTGCAGTCTTCATGATAGACAGGAACACACCAAAACCGGTGCTGTCAACAAAATCAATGCCTTCCATGTTAAGGACCAGCTTGGTATTCGGCTTAACGAAGTAGCTTTTCATCTGTTCTTTCACAGGTTCTGCAATCAATGCATTAAATCGGTTAACGTTATCAAAACTAACAACGATAATCCCATTTGAGGTTTCAGTTTTCAGCATGATAATGAATTTATTTGATTTTTATAGTTTTCAATTCCTTACACGCATTGTTTATATCCTCTTCAAATTTGCGAATATAATCAGGAAATTTATCAACATTTTTCTGATCTCTTGATAATAATTCAAAATCTTTTAACATTTCAGCGAGTTCATTCATTCCCATGATAGCCACCGATGATTTTGCTTTATGAGCCAGCCTGCTTAGTGCCTGCCAGTCGCTCTGAGTATATAATTCCTGCATCTCACTGGTGTATTCATCAGCCTGTGAGATAAATATATCGATCAACTCCTTTATCAGATCTGGATTGCCATCAGTCATATTTCTCAGATAACTCAGATTAGTGATCATAAGTGTCGCATAAAAGTTCCTTGTCAGGGTCAGTGTAAATAAAAATTAAAATAAAAATAATTGATTTTTTT